>PNNE01000208.1 GCA_013824055.1 Rhodobacter sp.
ATCAGCCCATTCTCAAGCCCCATCGTCACTGTCCCGATCAGCCCATGCCCGCACATCGGCAGGCAGCCCGAGGTCTCGATGAACAGCACCCCCACGTCGCAATCCGGCCGGGTCGGGGGATACAGGATCGAGCCGGACATCATGTCGTGCCCCCGGGGTTCGAACATCAACCCGGTCCGGATCCAGTCGTAATCCCTTAGAAAATGCGCCCGGCGTTCCAGCATGGTCGCGCCGTCCAGCCGGGGTCCGCCGCCCGAGACCAGCCGCACCGGATTGCCGCAGGTGTGCCCGTCAAGGCAGGAGAATGTATATACGGCCATGTCAGAACCTTTGCGGTGAGAAGGGCGTCAGGTCGAGAGGCAGCCTCGCATCGGTCAGCAGGTCCGCCACCAGCCGAGCCGTTCCGGCGCTTTGAGTCAGGCCAAGGTGGCCGTGGCCGAATGCATATACAACCTGTGGCGACAGCCGCGAGCGCCCGATGGCAGGCAGACTGTCGGGCAGCGAGGGGCGGAAGCCCATCCATTGCGTGCCACCTTCGGTTTTCAGCCCAGGCAGAAACGCCTTCGCTTTCCGCAGCATCGCCGCAGACCGCTTGAAGTTCGGCGGCAGGGACAGGCCGCCAAGTTCCACTGCCCCGCCCACCCTGATCCCGGTGGACAGGCGCGAGACGACAAAACCGTGGCCGCCGAAAGTGATCTGGCAGCGCAGGTCCAAAGAACCGGGGGGAAGCGTGGTGTTGTAGCCGCGCTCGGTCTCCAGCGGGATGCGTTCGCCCAGAGTGGCGGCGATGCGGTGCGAGAAGGCTCCGGCGGCGAGAACGACCTTGTCGGCGGTCAGTGGCCCGCTGGTGGTGTGGATGGACACCGCGCGCTCTTGCGGCGTCAGCCCTGTCACCTCGGCCCGCAGGATCGTGCCACCTTGCGCGCGGAATTTCTCTGCCAAGGCAAGCACATAGTCCTTCGGGTCCGCGATGGACCACCAGCCGGGGGTGAAGGTGCCACGGATGAAGCGGGGGGAGAGGCCGGGTTGCAGGTCGGCCATCTCCTCTGCGCTCAGGTGGCGAAAGTCGATCCGGTGGGCGGTGCGGGCCTCCCAACCGGGACGGGCGGCGCGGAACTCGGCCTCGGTTTCATAGACCTGCAGGTTGCCGTCCTTGCGCAGCATCGGAAGTGTGCCGGTGGCGGACAGGAACGGCTCCAGCTCGACGCGGGAGAGGTCCATCAGCGCAGTCTGTGCGGCGGTAGAGGCGGCAACGGCGCGGGGCGAACAGGCGCGCCAGAAGCGGTAAAGCCAGGGCGCGATCTGCAGCGCATAGGCGGGCGGGATGGTCAGCGGACCGAGCGGGTCCAGGAGCCACTTCGGCGCCTTCTTCAGGATGCCGGGCGACGCGAGCGGCAGGATGTCGGTGAAGGCGAAGGCCCCGGCGTTCCCCGCCGAGGCCCCGGCGGCAGGGCCTTCCCGGTCAACCACCGTGACCGAAAGACCCCGCGCCTGCGCCATCAGCGCGGCAGACAGGCCGACGACCCCGGCCCCGATGACGATGACCTTCATGTCAGGCGGCGTATCTGCGGGCCTCTGGCTGCTTGGCCCAGTCGGCATACCAGGCGTCGAACAGGCGCAGTTGCGCTTCGATGAAGCCCTTCTGGCTGGCCGACAGCGCATCGCCTTCGTTGAAGTGATGGGTGTAGGCAGTCTCGCCGCGCAGGACCAGCATGTGCTTGAAGAACAGCACCAGGTCCGGCCCGGCGTCGACTTCCGCCAGGACCTGCATCGCCTGATCCAGCTCATGGGCCAGCCGCCGCGCCTCGGCGTCGCCGGTCTGGGCGGCCTTGCACAGCGCGACCAGGTGCAGCACCTCACGCGGCAGCACGTTGCCGATCCCGGTGATCGCGCCATCGGCGTTGCAGTTGACGTAGCCGTGGTAGACGGCGGTATCGACACCGATCATCAGCTTCAGGTCCGCGCTTGCCCCGGTGATCGCGTTGGCGGCATAGGACAGGTCGTCGTAGCCGCCGAACTCCTTGAAGCCGACCAGGTTCGGATGCTCGGCCCGGATCTGGAAGAAGAGGTCGGCCCTGGTGGAGTAGCCATAGTAGGGGCTGTTGTAGATCACGGCGGGCAGGTTCGGTGCGGCAGAGAGGACCGCCTTGAAATGCAGCCGCTGCGCCGCGACGACAGTGCCGCGCGACAACAGGCGCGGGATCACCATCAGCCCATGCGCGCCGACCGTCTGGGCATGGGCGGCAAGGGCGGCCGACGTCGCTGTATTGACAGCGCCGGTGCCGACGACGACCTTGATGCCGGCCTTCACCAGACGCTCCACCCCTTCCATTCGTTGTTCGGTGGTGAGCAGGGGCCAGTCGCCCATCGAGCCGCAATAGACCACGGCGGACATGCCCAGGCCGACCAGCTCCTGCGCCTTGGCGACCAGGGCGTCGAAGTCGGGCGAGCGGTCCGCCTTGCAGGGCGTCATCAGGGCCGGGATCGTGCCCGAGAAGATATCCGATTTCATGCTGCAATCCTTCTGAAGGCGGCCGAATCCGCACTGGTTCAGGGTCAGGATACGCTTTGCATTTTATTTGTCGACAAGATTCTCACAAGCTGATGTCCTGCCGGAGGTCGCGGGCCAGCATCTCCTGGATCTGGCTGACGATCTTGTCGGCATGTTCCTTCGCCAGCCGGTCGCATGTCCCTACATCCCGCGCCGCGATGGCCGCGATGATTGCCTCATGTTCCTGTATATACGGATGCGGCAGGCGCGGTTCGAAGGTCGGGTAGTAATACAGGCGCAGGATGCGCCGCCCCTCGTCCAGCAGGCGCGAGAAGCTGAAGGTAGTAGGGGTTCCGACCCGCTTCGGCGATGGCGACGTGGAAATCGCGGTTCAGCTGGATCATGCCGTTGGTGTCGCCAGCCAGCACGACCTTGGCAAAGGCCGCTTGCCGGGCGCGGATTTCGGCCAGGTCGGCGGCGTCGTGAAACTGTGCGGCCAGGCGGGTGGTAACGCGATACATCAGGGTCAGCGCATCGAAGAAATGATGCAGGTTCGGAAAGTCGATCTGGCTGACCACGGTGGAGCGGTTCGGCAGCAGCGTCACCAGTCCGTCGCCCGCCAGACGCACCAAGGCCTCGCGGATCGGGGTGCGCGACATCGACAGGCGGTCGGCCAGGCTGATCTCGTCGATCGGCTCGCCGGGTTGCAGCACAAGGTTCAGGATTTCATCGCGCAGCGTGTCATAGACGAACCGCGCGCCCGTGCCGCGCTTGCGTTCCTGTGGGTCATCTTCGGCCATGTGCCCCCCTTGTCGACAAGAGGCATACAATGGCCGGCGCCTCAGGCGTAGCGGAAATCGCGGCCTTGCACGGGCGAGACACCCTGCAACGATCCGATGGCCGGGTTGGCATCGCCGTCCGTTCGAACGACCATCTCGCCCAGAGCGGGAACGTTCAGGTAGATCACCGTGTCCGCGCCCAGACGTTCGACATGCCGCACCGTCCCGGTCCAGCGCGGAGCGTCATGGGTCAGGCGCAGGTGTTCGGGGCGGACGCCGTAGGTGCCGCAGCGTTCCCCCGCCGCCGCGCCGGGGTAGAGGTTCATCTTCGGGCTGCCGATGAAGCCCGCGACAAAGGGCGAGACGGGGGCATTGTACAGCTCCATCGGGCTGCCGACCTGCTCGATCCGGCCCGCGTTCAGCACGACGATCTTGTCCGCCATCGTCATCGCCTCGACCTGGTCGTGGGTGACGTAGATCATCGTGGCGCCAAGCTTGCGGTGCAGGTCCGAAAGCTCGATCCGCATCTGCGCGCGCAGGGCCGCGTCAAGGTTGGAGAGCGGCTCGTCGAAGAGGAAGACCTTGGGGTCACGCACGATGGCGCGGCCGATGGCGACGCGCTGGCGCTGACCGCCGGACAGGGCCTTGGGCTTGCGGTCCAGGTAATCGGTCAGCTTCAGCGCGGCAGCGGCGGCTTCGACCTTGGCCTTGATCTCCGCCTTGGGAAGCCTGGCAAGAGCGAGACCGAACCCGATATTATCGCGCACGCTTAAATGCGGGTAGAGCGCATAGCTTTGAAAAACCATCGCAATTCCACGCGCCGAGGGTTCGGCGTCGGTCACGTCCTTGCCGCCGATCTCGATCTTGCCCGAGGTTGCTTCCTCCAGCCCCGAGATCAGCCGCAACAGGGTGGACTTGCCGCAGCCCGACGGCCCGACAAAGACGCAGAACTCTCCCGGCTCGACGGTCAGGTTCACGCCCTTGATCACGTCCACCGCGCCAAAGCTTTTGCGAAGGTCCTTCAGGACGACAGAGGAGGTCGAGGCCATGCGCTACCCTTTCACTCCGCCGGTGGTCATTCCGGCGACGATCTGGCGGTTGAAGAAGATGAAGACCAGGAGCGGCGGGATCGTCACCAGCAGGATGTTCATGAACAGCAGGTTGTACTGGCTTTGGAACTGGCTCTGGAAGTTGAACAGTGTCAGCTGGACGGTGACGTTCTCACGGCCCGGCAGGTAATACAGCGGGTTGGTGAAATCGTTGAAGATGGCGATGGACTGCACGACGATCAGAGTCACGGTCACGGGCTTCAGCAGCGGCAGGATGACCTTGAAGAACACCTGCCAGGGCTTCGCGCCGTCGATGATCGCGGCCTCGTCCAGCGCCCTGGGGATCGTGCCGATGAAGCTGCGGTAGAGAAGGACGGAAAAGGCCAGTCCATAGGCGACCTGGATGAAGATCATCCCGTGGATCGTCTTGAACAGACCCAGGCCCTGCAGGACCCAGATCGTCGGCACGATGGCCGGGGGAACCATCAGGCCGATCAGGATGCAGGTATAGATGATCCGGTTCCAGCCCGACCGGCGGCGCTGCAGCACATAGCCCACCATCGCACCAAAGATCACCAGCAGCGCGACGGCCCCCACCGTGATGATGATCGAGTTGAAATAGGCTAGCAAAAGCATGTAGTTGCGTGTCTGCACGACATCGACCAGGTTCTGCCAGAAGTGCCATTCGGACGGCCAGGTGAACAGGAACAGCGCGGCCTCCTGCTTGGTCTTGACCGCCATGAACAGGATGAAGATGAAGGGCAGGATGAACACGACCGTTGCAACCACCAGCGCGACAAGGCCGATGTTGCGACGGCGGGCGGTATCGCGACGCAAGCTCACAGGTCGACCTCGCGCTTGTTGAACCAGTAGGTCAGGGGCAGGACGATGACGGCGACAAGCAGGAACAGGATCACGTTGCCGGCCGTCGCCAGGCCGTAGAACCCGGCCTGGTACTGCTTGAAGATCACCGAGGCCAGGACGTCCGACGCAAACCCCGGCCCGCCCCGCGTCGTGGCCCAGATGATGTCGAACGACCGCAGGCCGCCGATCAGCGACAGGGTGACGACCGTCACCGTTGCGGGCCGCACCAGCGGCACGGTCACGCGCCAGAACTGCTGCCAGCGGGTCGCTCCGTCGATGCGGCTGGCCTCGTAGTATTCGGGGGAAATCGCCGCCAGACCGGCGATGTAGATCAGCGTCGCCAGGCCCACACCCTTCCAGATGTCGATCATGGCGACCGAATACAGCGCCAGCGCGGGGTCCGACAGCCAGGCGGGACCGTCGATGCCGATCGACTCCAGCCCCAGGTTGATCACCCCCCGGGTCGGGTGCATCAGCGCCGCGAAGGTGATGCCGACGCCGATGGTCGACACCAGCACCGGGAAGAACACCACCGACCGCAGGAAGCCCTGCATCCAGATTCCGCTGGTAAGCAGCACGGCCAGCAAAAGCCCCAGCACCGTCTTCGCGCCCGAGGTCAGCACCGCGTAGATCAGCGTGTTCGTCATTCCCTGGACCAGGAACGGCTCACTGAAGAACTGGCGATAGTTGTCCAGGCCGATGAACTCGGCTTCGAAAAGGTCCCAGCGCGTCAGGCTGAACCAGAAGCTGGCGATGGTCGGCACCAGGAACAGGGTCACGAAGACCACCGCGGCGGGCAGCACGAACCAGTAGGGATAGGGTGAGGGGCGACTGGAGGCCATCATGCTCTCGGCTGGAAGGAGCCCCCGCCCGTCTGGGATGGGCGGGGGCGGAACTGGTGTCGGGAGGTTACCAGTTCGGCAGGCCCAGCTGCCTGGCCTGCTTTTCGACGTCCCGGTCATACAGCGCCGCCGCTTCCGCCGCGGGACGGATACCGGAGCCGACCTCGACCAGGATCTGCTCCAGGGCCGGGCCCTTGATCGGCGACAGGAACTCCAGCGCCGGGGCGGTCATGCCTTCGGTCTGGAAGTAGGGCAGCATGTCCGTCACCGCCGGCGGCACGTCGGCCGGCAGCTCGCAACCCTTGATCAGGTAGGGACCCGAAGCGCCGCTGGCCTCGATCATCGTGTTGCAGCCCTCGACCGAAGCCACGAAGTCCAGGAACCTGATCGCCTCTTCCTGGTTCGGGCTGTCGGCCGGGACGTAAAGCGCGGCGGGCATCCAGACGGTGAGGCCGTTGCGTGCGGCATCCGGCCCCGGCAGCGCAAAGAAGCCGAGGTCCGCCAGGTTGTCGGGAAAGTTCTGCTTCACGGTGCCGATCCCGAAGGTCAGCATCGGATAATGCGCGCCCTCGCCGGTGGCGACCATGCGCATCCCGTCCTCGAAGGTGGCCACCCCGAAGTCTTCGTTCATGTAGTTGGCCTTGAACACCGCCTCCAGATATTCAAAGCCGCGCATCGCTGCCGGAGTGGTGGCAAACTTGACCTTGTTGGCCGTGTAATCGGCGGCGAAATTCGGCACTTCGGCCTGGACGTTGAAGAAGTCGGCCAGCACGAACAGCTGGCTGGTCCAGGTGTCGCCGAAAGTGGTGATCACCGGGACCTTGCCTGCCTCGGCCACCTTGGCGTTGTTCGCCATGAACTCGTCCCAGCTTTTCGGCACCGACAGGCCCAGCTCGGCATAGAGCGCCCGGTTGTAGAAGATCCCGCCGCCCATTGCCGGACCGAAAGGCACGCCACGCACGGTTCCGTCGGGTGCCGTCACGACCTGCTTGAAGCTGTCCAGGACATTGGCCTGCCCGGCGATTCCGGTCAGGTCGGCCAGCGTTTCCTGCGGATTCAGCGCCTGGAACAGCGACCCGGAGTTGTAGTTGAATATGTCGGCCATCTCGCCCGTCGCGAGGCGGGTCTTGACGATGTTGTCGCCGTCGGCCCCCCCGGTGCGCTGTTCGATGTCAAAGGTCACATCGGGGTTCGCGGCGGTGTAGGCGGCGGTCAGCGCTTCCATTGACGAGACGGTTTCGGGGTTGTTGTCGATCAGAACGCTGAGCGTCACTTCCGCGTCCGCCATCCCTGCCGTGACGGCAATCGCCGTGGCAAGGGCAGCACTGTATGTGAAGGTCTTCATGGTGTGGTCTCCTCCCAGAGTTTTGCGTCAAGGTTTCAAGTCGAAGGTGATCACGTGCGACCCGGACCCAAGGACTGCTCCTGCTGTGGGCAGGGTGACGGTCTGGCCGTCGATCTGCAGGTTCAGCCGGGTTTCGCTGGCGGTCAGCCGCCCGGTGCAGCCTTGCGGCAGGGTCACGCGATAGGTGACGCGGTTGCCCTCCAGCACCCAGCCAGCCTCGATCCGGCCGTGGCGGCAGTCGTGCCAGGCCTGGACCGGCGACAAGGCGGGCAGGATCAGCGGGTTCAGCGTGACCTCGTCGAAACCGGGCCGTTCGGCCACGGGGGCCACCCCGGCCACGCCCTCGAACAGCCACTGGCAGACCGCGCCATAGGCATAGTGGTTGTAGCTGTTCATGTCGGGGTCGTAGATCGTGCCATCCTCGCCCAACGCGTCCCAGCGTTCCCAGATCGTGGTTGCACCCCGGTCCACCTGGTACAGCCAGCCCGGCACCTTGCGGTTCAGGAAGATCTTCTCGGCCAGGTCGGCCATCCCGTGCATCGTCAGCGCGGGCAGGATCGCGGGCGTCCCGATGAACCCGGTCCCGATCAGCCCATCGGCATCCTCGACCACCCGGCGGAAGTAGGCCTGCCCCGCCTCATAGGTCTCTGGCGGAACAAGGCCATGCAGGAAGGCCAGGCTCCACGAGGTCTGGTCGTTGTGCGCGATCCGGCCCGAGGGCGAGAAGAACTCGTGCTTGAAGGCCGCGCGGATCGCTTCGGCCCTGTCGCGCAAGGCCGGCTCGCTCGGATCCTTGATCAGCCCGGCGATCCTGGCCGCCAGGTCGGTGGAGATGAAATGATAGATCGTCGCGGCGCAGTCGTCCGCGATGGTCGGCCGGGGCTTGCGGTTGTCGCCGACCGGCTGGATCCAGTCGCCAAAGGTGAACCCGGGCCCGCCCCATTCCGCCGAGGGACGGATGATCGGGCCGTTCGAGATATTCCACAGATAATCCAGCCACTTGAGCATGGCCGGAAAGTTCTCTGTCAATACACCTGTATCTCCGTAATGTAGATACAACTGCCACGGGATGATGACGATGGCGTCACCCCAGCCGGTTGATCCCGCCCAGTCCCCGCGCCCCTCGATCGGGTGCAGCCGGGTCGGGTCGGGCGAGAAATGCGGCACCGCCCCGTTGGGCCGCATGTCGTGCCGCACGTCGCGCAGGTACTTCTTCAGAAAGCTCTCGCAATCGGCCAGCCAGCAGGCGGTTCCCGCAAAGACCTGAGCATCGCCGGTCCAGCCAAGGCGTTCGTCCCGCTGCGGGCAATCGGTGGGGATCTCGATGAAGTTCGACCGCTGCGACCAGATCGTGTTCAGGACCAGCCGGTTGACCGAAGCCTCGCCACAGGTGAAGCCGCCCGCCTGAATCGGGACCGACGTCACCGGGATCTGGTGGATCGACACCAGCTTGGCCCCGCCAGTCAGGGTGACGCGGGCATAGCGAAAGCCGAAGAAGGTGAACATCGGCGCGTAAGTCTCTGTGCCATCGCCCTTCAGCGTATAGTGCTGTTCGGCGCGTGCCGAGCGGAAGTTCCGGTTGTCGAAGGCGCGGTTCGGGCCAAGGACTTCCGAGAACTCGACCCGGACATGCGACCCCGCCGGGCCTTGCGCCGCGATGCGGACATAGGCCCCGCAGTTCTGACCGAAGTCGTAGACCACCGTCTCGCCGTCCGCCCAGCTTTCCAGCGGAGCAACCGGGTCCATCTCTTTGACCGGGCTGGTTTCATGGGGAACCAGTCGCGCACGATCAAAGGGCAGCACCTCGACCCCATCCGTGTCTGCAGGGATGATCCGGGCGTCGAAATCCTCGCCGTGGTAGATGCCGTTCCCGGTGACAGGGGTCAGACCCGACCGCCACGCCGAATCCGTCCTTACCACCGTCCTGCCGCCCGCCACCAGTTCGGCGAAGGCCCCGATCCGGTCGCCCCAGGTGTTCGGGATCGGGTTCAGCGCCCACATCAGGCGCGAGCGATACCAGCCGTCGCCCAGCCAGATTTCCAGCCGGTTCCTGCCCGGCTGCAGCAGGCTGGAGACATCATGGCTCTGATAGGCGATCCGGTCGTCATAGCAGGTCCAGCCCGGCGTCAGCAGGTCGTCGCCGACGCGGCGGCCGTTGAGGAAAGCCCGGTACAGCCCTTGCGCGGACAGGTGCAGGACAGCCCCTGGCGGCACTTCGGCCAGATCGAACTCACGCGCGACGAAACTGCCCGGACCGCCTGTGCCCGCATCGCAGGCGGGGGCGATCATCTCTGCCGTGAACCCGTTTGCAGACATAGCGTTACCGGCTGCGGACATATCCCGCACCTGCCCCTCAAGGCCCATTCAGACATCCTCCCAAGGGTGCCGAATCAGGTCTCCTCCCGTTTCGTGCACCGTTCTACGTAAATCATTCTACAGACGGATTTGCCTTGCAACAGTTTTTTGCTAGGGTGCGCGCAGGAGAAGCATCATGGCCGACGGCGATACTGAAACCCGCGTCACGATTCGCACCGTCGCGGCGGATGCGGGCGTGTCCGTGGCCGCGGTGTCCAAGGTCATGCGCAATGCCTATGGCGTGTCCGACGCACTGCGTCTGAAGGTCGAGGCAAGCATCGGCAAGCTTGGCTACCGCCCCTCGGTCGCAGCGCGGGGCATGCGGGGGCGCACCTTCACGCTGGGCGTTCTTCTGGTCGGGATCGACAACCCCTTCCTGCCCGGCATCTATCAGGGCATCGAAAGCGTCACCGAGTCAGCAGGTTACAAGATCATGGTCGGCGTCGGCGCCGCCCGCGCCCGGACCGAGGTCACGCTGATCGAACAGATGATCGACAACCGGATGGACGGTCTGATCCTTGTCGCCAGCCAGATCGCCGGTGAAACGCTGGAGCATTTCGCCCGGCAGATCCCCATCGTCGTCGTCGGCCACCACGAACCCGCCGCGCAAGGCTATGACACGATCAACAATGACGATCAGAGGGGTGCGCAGCTGGCCGTTCAGGCCTTCCTTGACCGCGGCTACAGCGACATCGCCTACATGACCCAGTCGGATCAAGGGGATCATCATGCCGATGTCGCGCCCCAGCGCGAGGCGGGCTACCGCAAGGCCATGACCGCCGCTGGTCTGGCAGACCGCATCCGGGTGTTCCGTCTGCCGCAGTGCGGCCTGTCACGGGACGAGATGCTTTCCAACGTCCTGCAATCCCCGGACCGTCCCCGCGCCATTTTCTGCTGGTCCGATCTGGACGCGATCCCGCTCCTCAGCGCGGCGCATCGTCTTGGCATGGGTATCCCCGACGAACTTGCGCTGATCGGCTACGACAATTCGCCGATGGCGGAGCTGTCGATGGTGGACCTGACCTCGATCGACCAGGACGGCCCGCGTCTGGGCAAGCTGGCGGCCGAGGCGCTGTTCAGCCGGATGACTGGCCGCAGCGTCGCCGAGCACATCCTGACCGAGCCGACCCTGATCCTGCGCGGCAGTCACTAGGGCTCGACCCCGCCCATCCGGCAAAGGATCGCCCATTCCTCGGGGCTGACCGGCTGGACAGAAAGCCGGGTGTTATTGACCAGCACCATCTTCTCTAGCCCCGGAGTGACCTTGCATTCGTCCAGCGTGATCGCCCGCTGCAACGGCTTGACCGCCTTGATCCAGACGCAGTCCCAGCGCGGGTCGTCCGTGGTGCTGTCGGGGCTGCTTTCGCGGCAGACCTCGACGATGCCGACAATCGCTTTGCCGATGTTGGAATGGTAGAAGAACCCGCGGTCGCCGATCTTCATCGCCCGCATGTTGTTGCGGGCCTGATAGTTGCGCACCCCGTGCCATTCCTCGCCCTCGTCGCCCTTGGCGACCTGGTGGTCCCAGCCCCAGACGTCAGGCTCGGACTTGAAGAGCCAGTGGGTCATCCGATCACCCGCTTCCATTCCTGCACCATCACCGACTGGAACAGGCCCGCCCTGGCATAGGGATCGCTGGCCGCCCAGGCCTCGGCCTCGGCCTTCGATCCGACGCCCAGGATCACAAGGCTGCCGCACATCTGCCCCGCCGCGTCGATGAAGGGGCCGGCCTGCTCGACCACGCCGGTCTCTTGTATATACGCCAGATGCGCCGCGCGGTTTTCGACGCGGGTTTGCAGGGCGTTGGGTTTGTCGAGGCAGATCAGGGCGTAGCGCATGGTCATTCCTGTTTCAGAGGGCGGCTCATCAGCTGCCCGATGGCATCATTCAGCGCGATTTTCCCAAGGGCAAGGGCATTGACCATCGCCGTCACCGGCATGTCGATCCCCATGCCCGCGGCCAGTTTCACCACAGCCCGAGCCGTCGCCACGCCCTCGACCGTCACCTGCGGATCAAAGGCTTCGCCCTTGCCCAAGGCGCAGCCGAAGCGGAAATTGCGCGACTGGGTCGAGGTGCAGGTCAGCACCAGATCGCCAAAGCCCGAAAGGCCGGACAAGGTCTCGGCCCGCGCGCCCAGGGCCTCGGCCAGCCGCACCATCTCGGCGTAGCCCCGCGTCATCAAGGCCGCGCGCGCGCTGTCGCCCAGCCCCGCACCAATCACCGTGCCCGCCGCGATGGCCACGACGTTCTTCAACGCCCCGCCAAGTTCGGCCCCGATCACATCGTCGGTCCTGTAGATACGCAGCGTGCGCGTCGAGAGCAGCTCTTGCAGCGCCGCGCCTTCCTGCGTTGCCAGAGTCAGCGCCGTCGGCAGGCCGCGTGCGATGTCGGCCGCGAAACTCGGCCCCGTCAGCATAGCCGCCTGCGCCCCCGGCCGCCGCGCTTCGATCACCGCCACCGGCCCGCGCAGGGTCGTCAGGTCCACGCCCTTGCAGCAGGCCACCAGCGGCTGCCGACCGTCGATCTGCGGCCAGGTATCCAGGGCACCGCCCAGAGCCTGCATCGGCATGGTCAGAAGCAAGGCGTCCCCGCCGCAGATTTCCGCGATGTCCAGGTGAACCGAGACCGTGCCAGGCAGCTCCACCCCAGGCAGCGCGCTGTCGTTGCGCCCCGTCTCGCGCATGAGCCGCACCTGATCGGGGTCCCGCGCCCACAGACGCACCGGACGGCCCGCCTTTGCCAGGGCCACCGCCAAAGCCGTTCCGAACGCCCCTGCCCCGGCGATCCCGATCATGCCTTGGCCCCCTTCTTCCCCGAGCCCAGCAAGGCCGGCGACCGGTCATCCAGGGGCCAGCGCGGACGGGCGACAAAATCCATCGTGGGCGACAGACCGGCCCTGAGGTGCTCGATCCCGGCCCAGGCGATCATCGCCGCATTGTCGGTGCAAAGCCGCAGGGGCGGGGCGAGGAATGGCACGCCGACGCGGGTGGATGCGGCCTCCAGCAGGGTCCGAATGGTCCTGTTTGCAGCAACTCCCCCAGCCACCGCCAGGGCTGTGGGCCGCTCTCCCGCCATATCAATCGCGCGCGATGTTTTCTTTGCCAGCACCTCGGCAACCGCTGCCTGGAACCCGGCGCAAAGGTCGCGGCGGTCCTGGACGGTGATCCCGCCCTTTTCGGCCACCAAGGCATCCCGCGCCCGCAACAGCGCCGTCTTCAGGCCGGAAAAGGACATGTCGCAGCCGTCGCGGTCCATCAGTGGCCGCGGAAAGGCGAAACGCTTCGCATCGCCCAGCGCCGCTTCGGCCTCGACCGCAGGCCCGCCCGGTTGCGGCAGGCCCAGAAGCTTTGCCGTCTTGTCGAAGGCCTCGCCCGGCGCATCGTCGATCGTCCCGCCCAGCCGGACAAAGCGGTCGACCCCCTGCACCAGCAGGAACTGGCAATGGCCACCCGAGACAAGCAGCATCAGGTAGGGAAACGCGGTCCCGTCGGTCAGTCGGGGGGTAAGTGCATGACCTGCAAGGTGATTCACCGGCACCAGGGGCAAGCCCCTTGCCGCCGCCAGCCCCCGTGCCAGCATCACGCCCGACAGCACTCCGCCGATCAGCCCCGGCCCCGCCGTGACCGCGATCGCGTCGATCTGGTCCAGCGTCACGCCGGCGGCGGTCAAAGCCTCTTCGACCACGCCATCCAGCCGCTCGGCATGGGCGCGCGCGGCGATTTCGGGCACCACACCGCCAAAGACCTCGTGCAGGGTCGTCTGCCCCAGCACCTGCGATGACAGGATCTCCGGCCCCGCCTGCCCCAGACGCACCACCGCCGCCGCGGTATCATCGCAGCTTGATTCGATGCCAAGAAGGGTAAGGGTCCGGTCCATGCCCGCCGTTGCGTGAAGGGTCCCAGGGAGGTAACACCTTGGAGATGGCGACACAATCCGCACCCATCCTTGTGACCCGCCCGCAAGCCGAGGGACAGGCCTTCGCCAAGGCCCTGACGGCGCGCTTTGGCGCAAGACTGCGGCCCGTCCTCTCTCCGCTGCTGGCGCCGCGCAATCTGACGCCTTCGTTACCCGATCGCGACTATGCCGCCGTCATCTTCACCTCGGCCCAGGCGGTGCAAGCCGCGCGTCCGCTGGCATCGCGCCTGCCCAGCCTGGCGTGGTGCGTCGGGGCCAAGACGGCCAAGGCCGCCACTGCCGCCGGGTTCCGGTCCAGGTCCGCGGACGGAGATGCCGAAGCGCTTGTTGCAGCCATCGCTGCTGATCCGCCTGATGGTTCGATATTGTATCTACGTGGTGTAGATACGGCTTCCAACCTGTTGACAAGGCTTGATGATATTGGACTCCAGGCGGACGAGGCCATCGTGTATCTACAGGAGCCGCAGCCGCTTGCCGCGGACGCACTTGCCCTGCTCCGCGAACCATTGGACATCCTGGTTCCGCTGTTCTCCCCCCGCACTGCCCGGCTTTTCCGCGCCGCGCTTCCCGACGACACCCGCGCCCGGCTGCACATCGCGGCGATGAGCGGCAACGTCGCCGAGGCCTTGGGTGACCTGCCCCATGCCGCGCTGACCATTGCCGGCCACAGCGATGCCCCCGCCATGCTGGATGCGGTCGAAACCTTGCTTGTGCGGCTCCCCCCGCCTTGAACCTGCGGGCGGCGAGTGCTTAGGTTGGGTCCAGGGACGGAAAGGGCCGCAGCATGACCAGACGCAAGGACCCCCAGCCTGAGGCCGAGCCGCCAGTCGAGCGACCAGCAGAACCCCCGGTCGGGCCCCCGGTCGCGATCGTCGCCGGCGAGCCCTTCGTGGTGACCGATCCCGTCGATCCGCCGCCCCCGCCCCCGCCCGTCGAGCCCCCGCACCTCGAGCCGTCGCCCCCGCCGCAGATGATCGTCCGCCGCGGCAGTGTGATGGCCCCCCTGATCGGCGGTGCCCTGGCAGCCATTGGCGGCTTTGCCCTGTCGCACTTCGATCTGCTGGGCTTGCGTCCCGCCGACCCGACGGCCGAACTGGCAGGCCTGGCCACCGGGCTTGCCGAGGTCCAGACCCGGATTTCCGGCCTGGAAAGCAGGGAAGGCGACCTTGCGGCCCTTCCGACCGGGTGACGCAACTGGAATCCGCCCCCCCGGCCCCGGCCCCCGACCTGTCGCGCCTGGACGCCTTGGACCAGCGGCTGGCGGCGATCGAGGAAATGCCGACAGACGGCGCCGTCTCGACCGCAGCCGTCAGCGCCAAGCTTGCAGAGCTGGAGCGGCGGTTGGCCGCCCTGCCGCAGGGCGCCTCGCCCGAACTGCAACAGCAGCTCGACGCTGCCCTTGCGCGCCTGGATGCGGCCGAGGCCGCCGCGACCGCGCGCGCGGAAGATGCTGCCGTTGCCATCGCCGCCGCCCAGCGGACGCAGGTCCTGGACGCACTGGCGGCACGGCTGTCGGCCGGTGAGGCCTTCGGAGCCGAATTGCAGGCCCTGGACGACCCGGCGGTCTCGCAAGTCCTTGCGCCTTTTGCCGAAACCGGCGTTCCGACCCTTGCCCAGCTTCAGGGCGCCTTCCCCGATGCCGCCCGCGAGGCCCTGCGGATCGCGCGCGACTCCGGCGCGACTGACGGCTGGGGTGGTCGCCTGGTCGATTTCCTGGCCTCGCAGACCGGCGCGCGTCCGCTGACGCCGCTGGAGGGCGACACGCCCGACGCCATCCTGTCACGCGCCGATTTCGCCCTGTCCGAGGGTCGCGTCGCCGAGGCCGTGGCCGAGCTTCAGCCGCTGGACCCCGCCGTCAAGGCTGCGCTTGACCCGTGGCTGGCGCAGGCGCAGGCGCATCTCTCCGCCACTGCGGCGCTGCAGTCCGCAAGGGGGCAATGATGCTCTGGTCGCTGACAAAGGTCGTTCTTTTCGTCGTCCTCATCGCCGTGCTGGCCCTGGGGGCGGGGCTGCTGTCCGAAACCGGCCAGGCCCTGCAGATCATCGTCGCGGGGTGGGAGTTCACCATCGGCCCGGTGCAGGCCGTCGTGCTGAGCGTTGTCCTCTTCCTCGTCGTCTGGCTGACGCTGAAGACCCTCGGCCTGCTGGGCGCGACGTTTCGTTTCCTGAATGGCGACGAAACCGCGATTTCCCGCTATTTCGACCGCAATCGTGAACGCAAGGGCTACAAGGCTCTGTCCGAGGGCATGATGGCCCTGGCCTCGGGCGAGCCGCGCCTGGCCCTGACCCGCGCCCAGAATGCCGAGCGTTTGCTCGGAAAGCCCGAGCTGACCACCCTGCTGGTCGCCCAGGCCGCCGAGGCGTCGGGCGACCACAAGCGCGCGACCGAGGCGTACAAGACCCTGCTCAAGGACGACGCGACCCGGTTTGTCGGCGTGCGCGGCCTGCTGCAACAGAAGCTGGCCGAGGGCGACCGCGAAGTGGCGCTGAAGCTGGCCGAAAAGGCCTTCGAGCTGCGCCCCAAACATGCCGAAACGCAGGACATCCTGCTGAAACTGCAATCCGATGCCGGCGACTGGTCCGGGGCGCGGGCCACCTTGGGCGCAAAGCTCAAGACCGGCGCCCTGCCCAAGGACGTCTACCGCCGCCGCGATGCCGTTCTGGCCTTGCAGCAGGCCCGCACGGTCTTTGACGACGCGGCCAGCATCGAGGCGCGCGAGGCCGCGATCGAGGCGAACCGTCTGTCGCCCGATCTGATCCCCGCCGCCGCAATGGCTGCGCGCGGCTACATCGCCAGGGGCGACCGCAAGAGCGCGACCCGCGTGCTGAAAAAGGCCTGGGACGTCCTGCCGCACCCCGATCTGGCCAGCGCCTTCGCCGAGATCGAGCCGGACGAGACGCCGCAGGACCGTCTTAAGCGCTTCCGCACTCTGACCAACGCGCGCCCGGACGCCGACGAATCGAAGATGCTGCTGGCCGAGCTTCTGCTGGCGACCGAAGATTTTCCCGGTGCCCGCCGTGCGCTGGACGATGTGGCCATGCGCGCGCCGACCCAGCGGTCACTGGCGATCATGGCGGCGATCGCGCGCGGCGAGGGGGCGGAAGATTCCATCGTCCGCGATCTGGTCACGCGCGCCATAGCGGCCCCGCGTGGCCCGCAATGGGTCTGCGACAAGTGTCAGGCGATCCATGACGGCTGGCAGCCGGTCTGCGACAACTGCGGCAGCTTCGACACGCTGTCCTGGAAGACCCCGCCCGCGACCAGCACCTCTGCTGCCCTGGCCGAACTTCTGCCGCTGATGGACGCCCGCCCCGAGCCGGAACCCGCCCCCGAACCTCCAGCAGAGGCGCAGCTTCCCCTGGACGAGATTGCCCGACGCGCAAATTAGGGCCAGGACGATCCGGAAGGCCTGGCGAAGCCACTGAAGCAGACTGCACAAGCGCATGCCCGGCGCTGAAACTGCATCTCCGGCCGCGGGAATCCGGATCTGTACCACGGTCAAGCGTCGCGGCGTTCTTGCCCTTGCTGGTGTTTCGTTTTAAGCGCCAGCTGACCTGCGCCATGTCCTCATGAGGGAGCCTTCCCGATGCTGAAGCCCAAGAAAGTCGTCCTTGCCTATTCGGGCGGCCTTGATACCTCGATCATCCTCAAGTGGTTGCAGACGGAATACGGCTGCGAGGTGGTGACTTTCACCGCCGACCTGGGCCAGGGCGAAGAACTGGAACCGGCGCGGCAGAAGGCCCTGCTGATGGGGATCAAGCCCGAGAACATCCATATCGTCGACGTGCGCGAGGAATTCGTGCGCGACTTCGTGTTCCCGATGTTCCGGGCGAATGCGCTGTATGAGGGGCTGTACCTGCTGGGCACGTCGATCGCCCGGCCGCTGATCAGCCAGCATCTGGTGCGGATCGCGCATGAGACCGGGGCCGATGCGGTGGCGCATGGCGCGACGGGCAAGGGCAACGACCAGGTGCGGTTCGAGCTTTCCGCCGCCGCTCTGGACCCCGCGATCAAGGTCATCGCGCCGTGGCGGCTGTGGGACCTGACCAGCCGGACGAAGCTGCTGGAATTTGCCGAGGCGAACCAGATCCCGATTGCCAAGGACAAGCGCGGCGAGGCTCCGTTCAGCGTGGATGCGAACCTGCTGCACACCTCCTCGGAGGGGAAGGTGCTGGAAAACCCGGCCGAGGAAGCGCCGGAGTTCGTCTATCAGCGTGTCGTTCCGGTCGAGAAGGCCCCCGATGTGGCCGAGCATGTCGAGATCGGCTTCGAGCGCGGCGATGCGGTGTCGATCAACGGCGAGGCCCTGTCGCCCGCCACGATCCTGGCGCGGCTGAACGAGATCGGCGGCAGGCATGGGGTGGGTCTGCTGGACCTGGTAGAGAACCGGTTCGTGGGCATGAAGTCGCGCGGCCTCTATGAAACCCCCGGCGGGACGATCCTGCTGGAAGCGCACCGGGGGATCGAGCAGATCACGCTGGACGCAGGCGCAGGGCACCTGAAGGACAGCATCATGCCGCGCTATGCCGAGCTGATCTACAACGGGTTCTGGTTCTCGCCCGAGCGGGAGGCGCTGCAGGCGCTGATCGACAAGACGCAGGAACACGTGACCGGGACAGTGCGGGTCAAGCTGTACAAGGGCAGCGCGCGGACGGTTGCGCGGTGGTCGGATCACTCGCTGTATTCGGAAAAGCACGTGACCTTCGAAGAGGACGCGGGGGCCTACGACCAGAAGGACGCCGAGGGTTTCATCCGGCTGAACGCGCTGCGGCTGCGGTTGATCGCCAGCCGGAACGCACGGGTGGCGAAGTAGGGCCGTCCAACGCGGACAGTTCGGTCCGCGCAAGAAATGCAATGGGTCACGGGGGGCGGTTGACGCCCCCTTTGCTTTTGGCGGCACCCTTGACGGTATCGCATCCCTGGCAACAGCGGTCCTGATCCTGGCACTGGTCGCCCGTCAGCTTGCCGCCGTCCTGTCGCGGGCCGGCCGGTCAGTGGTCGGTGGGTCAGTGGTCGGTCGGCAGAGCTTGCCGAGGCAGCGCGGCGGGCTGGCCGTTCCAGGTGCCGGTCAGGCTGTAGGCCTCGTCCTTGGTGCGGTGGAGGTAGACCAGATCGCCGGTCTGCGCTCCGCCGATCCTGAGGCGCATCGTGATCCCGTCGTCGGGGCCGCCCAACGACACCTCGGCGGCGGTGCCGCTGAAGCCAAGGTCGGGCCAGAAGCGGCAGTCGGTAAAGGTGAAGTCCGCCCCGCGGTCGCCAGGTTCGGCCAGGATCGTGCCGCCCAAGGGGCAGCCAAAGGCGGTGGGGTGATCGCCCGGCCAGGTGACGAGGGGGATGTAGTGCATCAGCTCGGTCTCGATGGCGCGGGCAGTGGCGAAGGCATCGGCGCGGGAGGGGTCTGTCAGGGTCAGGGGCGTGTAGTCGGCGATCGGGTCCTGTTCGCAAAGCTGCTCACGCGCGGGCGGCAAGGTGCCGTCGAACAGAAGCGCCTGGACGATGGTGTCTGGACAGGCAAGGCCGCGGCCCCAGATCACGTGCGGGCCGCCCTGCATGAAGACGCCGTAAGCGTTCTGCGCGTCGTCAAGCACCGAATAGGCCATCGAGATCGGCGTGATCGGGTCATTGCTGCCGTTCAGGATCAGGGTCGGCCAGTCGCCCCCGGCATAGGCTTGCGGACGGCTCGCAGGTCCCTGGTGCGGCCAGTAGGCGCAGGCCAGACGCTCGATGTAGTAGGACCGCAACAGGCGCGGGGCCTGGGGCGCAAGGGCGCGGGCCTGATCCAGGATGCGTCGCGCGCGGTCGTCCGGGCTGCCGGGGCCGCTGTCATAGTCGGTGCAGGTGATGGCGTAGTAGGCCGCGCCGAACCAGGCGGGGTCCTCCATCCCGATCTCGGTCTCGGGGTCGATGAAGAGGTTGGAGTAGCCAAGCTGAAGCAGCGGCACGAGGTTGCCCCGGCCGCCGGCGGCAAGGGCGCGCAGGAACTCGGCCCGGCCCTCGGGCGCGTAAAGTGCGTAGAAGGCGCTGGATTCCAGGTGGCTGGCGGTCAGCCTGCGGTCGACGCGGGTGCCGTCGGCCAGGGTGTAGGCCAGGGTGACGGGACCCGAGGCAAGGCGGGCGGCAAGATCGTCGTAGACCTGGGCCGGATCGGCGGGGAAGTCTGCCTTGCAGGCGGCGATGCCGGCGCAGAGGGCGAAGGTGTCGGCCAGAAGCCGTTCGGCGGCCAGGGTGTAGCGGCGATAGAAAGCCTCGGCTGACAGGGTAAGGTCGACGACTCCGTCCAGGATCACGCCCTTGACGGCCTGGGGGACCTGGGTGGCATAGGCCTGCACCAGCTGGGTGCCGTAGCTTTCGCCGTAAAGCCAGACCTGCGGCGCGCCGATGGCCTGGCGGAACGCCTCGACATCGCGGATCGCCTGATCGGTGTTCACGACGGGCAGCAGGTGGTCGGCCCCGATCTCGGCAGTGCAGTCGGCGACGTAGGTGCGGGCGGAGGCAAGGATGGCCTCGGTATCCGCCAGCGGCGCGGCGGAACTGTCGAAGCGGGCCTGCGCCACCGGGCAGGACAGGCCGTGGACCGCGCCGACGCCGCGCTGGTCGACGAAGACGATGTCCAGGTTCTCGGTCAGCGCGGGGTCGAAGGCGGAAAGGTAGGTGTCGGCCGAGGCGAGTCCCGAGCCTCCGGGACCGCCGACGAAGTAGAACAGGATGCCCAGGCTTTCGTTGGTGGCGAAGGACAGCGCAAAGGTGATGTCCAGCGTCTGCGCGGGGTCGTTGGCGCGGTGGTCCAGCGGCACGGTCAGCGTGGTGCAGGTCAGGCCGCCAAGCTCGCACGGGAAGAGGTCAAGGCCGGAGGCGGCATCGGAGAGGGACGTCTCGGCCAGCGCGGGGGCGGCGAGAAGGCCAAGGACGACAAGGGCGTGGCGCATGCGGGACTTTCGGTCGGTTCGGGTCGGCGGGTGCGGCCCGCATGTCGGTCGCAGGCTATTGCGGGACGCGGGGCAGGCCAAGGGGTTTCGGCGCGGCGGGCCGGCCGGGTGGCGCTTCACCTTCCGGTGAACCACGGATCGGTGATTGGCGTTGCCGGGCGGCGCGCGAAAGGCTGCGCCCCAACGATGGAGGTGCGGATGCTGCGGATGGCCTTGGTGGTGCTGCTGGGACTGGCAGGGGTGGCGCGGGCCGAGACGGCCATCGTCGCGGGCGGCTGCTTCTGGTGCGTGGAGTCGGATTTCGAGGGGGTCGAGGGGGTCAGCGATGTCGTGTCGGGCTATACCGGGGGTGACTTGCAGAACCCGACGTACCGCAATCACGACGGGCATTTCGAGGCGGTGCGGATCACCTTCGATCCGGCGGTGATCTCGTATGGCGACGTGATCGCCAGGTTCCTGCGGTCGGTCGACGTGCTGGATGCGGGCGGGCAGTTCTGCGACCGGGGCGAGTCCTACCGGACGGCGATCTTCGTGCAGGATGCGGCGCAGCGGACGGCCGCGCAGGCGGCGGTGGCCGAGGCCGAGGCGGTGCTGGGCGCGACGATCGTGACTCCGGTGCTGGACGCTGGGACGTTCTGGATCGCCGAGGCCTATCACCAGGACTACTACAGGTCGTCCGAGATCGTGCTGACCCGCGCCGGCCCGAAGCAGAAGGCCAACGCCTACAAGTTCTACCGCGAGGCCTGCGGACGGGATGCGCGGGTGCGCGAGCTCTGGGGGGCGCAGGCCTTTCCGGGTTAAGCGAGCGGCGGCAGGCCCGCAGCGGCGCGCAGGTCGGGCGAGCGGACGTCAAGCTCCTGTCCCGCAAGGCTGGCGGCGGCGGGGGTGCAGAGCCAGGCGATGGCCTGTGCGGGCTCGGCCGGCGGCGCAAGGCTTTCGCGGGGCAGCTTCGAGACCGGGTTGATCCCGCTGGCGCGGATGGCGACCTGCATGTCGGTGTCGACAACACCCGGCGCAAAGCCGAAGATGCGGATGCCGTGGTCGGCATATTCCATGTGGACCGACCGGGTCAGCATGGCGAGGCCGGCCTTCCCGGCGCAATAGGCCGACCAGCCCTCTTGTGGCCGATGCGCCGCACCGGAGGAGATGTTGACGATGGTGCCGCCGCCCCTGGCAACCATTCGTGCAAGCGCGCGTTGAGTGGCGTGGAAGACCGAGGTGAGGTTGACGTCGATGCTGTGCGCCCAATCCTCGGCCGAAATGTCCAGGATGCGGCCGATGGGGGCGATGACGGCGGCGTTGTTCACCAGGATGTCGAAGCCCTGGTCCAGGAGGGTCGCCATCGCAATGCGGTCGGTCATGTTCGCCAGGTGGCCGGTGGCGCGCGTCGTCCCAAGCTCGCGCTGGGCGGCGGCGATGCGGGCGGCGCTGCGGGCGGTGAAATGGACGTCGGCCCCGGCTTCCGCCAGGGCGCGGACGGTGGCAAGGCCGATGCCACGGTTGCCGCCGGTGACGAGGGCGGTCTTGCCGGAAAGGGTCATGCGGGTCTCCTGTCTTGCCGGGGTGCAGTGTGCGGCGACGGCGCGCCGCTGTCCACGGGGGATGGGTTGACGCTGCCC
>PNNE01000455.1 GCA_013824055.1 Rhodobacter sp.
CTGACGCTGGAC
This sequence comes from Rhodobacter sp., assembly GCA_013824055.1. Lineage (GTDB taxonomy): Bacteria > Pseudomonadota > Alphaproteobacteria > Rhodobacterales > Rhodobacteraceae > Tabrizicola. The sequence goes on from PNNE01000455.1 coordinate 13, forward strand.
GCCTGGGTCGCCGAGCTGACCCCGCGCGTCAAAGCCGGCGCAGCCTCAGCCGGGTGATCCGGTTCTCGCGCTTGCCCAGCACCTCGAAGCGGAAGCCGTGAAAGCTGAACACCTGGCCCTCGGCGGGGATCATCTGCGCCTCGTGGATGACCAGCCCCGCCAGCGTGTTCGCCTCTTCGTCGGGCAGGCGCCAGTCCATCGCCCGGTTCAGGTCGCGGATCGTCATCGCCCCGTCGATCAGCCAGGCGCCGTCGTCGGTCTGGGTCAGGCCCGAATCCTTGCGCACCACGTCGAATTCGTCGGTGATGTCGCCGACGATCTCTTCCAGGATGTCCTCCAGCGTGATCAGACCCTGCAAGGTGCCGTATTCGTCCACGACCAGCGCGAAATGCGTGCGGCGGGCCAGAAACTCGCGCATCTGTTCGTCCAGCGCCGTCGTGTCGGGGATGAAATAGGGCTTCATCGCCACCTTGACGATGTCCAGAGCCTCGATCCCCTGGCGCTCATCGCCCCGGACCAGCCGGTCCACCTCGCGCAGCAGGTCCTTGGCATGGATCACGCCCAGGATGTTGTCGTCGCTGTCGCGGTAGATCGGCAGCCGGGTGTGCGGCGAGGCCAGGACCCGGGTGATGATCTCTCCGGGGGGCAGGTCGGCGTCGATCATCTCGATCTGGCGGCGGTGGCGCATGATCTCGTCCACCGTGCGGTGCGACAGGTCGAGCGCCCCCAGCAGCCGGTCGCGGTCGGCCTTCTGCACCGCGCCTTCGGAATGGCCAAGCACGATGGCGCCCGCAATCTCTTCGCGCAGGGCCAGCATCTCGCCCCCGGGGTTCGGCTTCAGGCCGATCAGGCGAAGCATGGCCCGCGCCAGCAGCCGCACCACCGAGACGACGGGCGAAAGGACCACGATCAGCACGCGAATGACGGGTGCAACCCGGCTGGCGACCGGCTCGGGGAAGGTGATGCCGACAGTCTTTGGCATCACCTCGCCAAAGACCAGCACCAGCGCGGTCATCGCAAGGGTCGCCAGCGCCACGCCGCTGTCGCCGAACATCCGGATCAGAAGCGCCGTCGCCAGCGAAGCCGACAGGATGTTGACGATGTTGTTGCCCAGCAGCAGCGCACCGATCATCCGCTCGCGGTCTTCGGTCACGACCATCGCAGCCTTCGCCCCGCGTGAGCCCTTGTCGGCCAACCCCTTCAGCTTGGCGCGCGAAGACGCCGTCAGTGCGGTTTCGGACCCCGAGAAGAAGGCGGACATCACCAGCAGCGCAAGGATCGCAAGCGAAGTCAGCCAGAAGGCGGTATCAAGTGTAGCGTCGGGCATCGGGTCTTTCCGGGCTCAGGCCTTGCGGGCCAGGGGGTGCTTGCTCAGGACCAGGTCCTTGAGGTGGTCGTCCAGGACATGCGTGTAAATTTCGGTCGTGGCAACATCGGCGTGGCCAAGCAGGGTCTGGATCACCATCAGGTCCGCGCCGTGGGCCAGCAGGTGCGTCGCGAAGGCATGGCGCAGCACATGCGGCGTCACCCGCGACGGAGAAATCCCGGCCAGGACTGCCACGTCCTTGACCAGGCTGTGGAAATACTGCCGCGTCAGATGCCCGTCGCGTCCATCGCCAGGGAACAGGAACCGCGACGGGGCACGGCCCGCCTTGCGCCCGGCCTCCTCCTCGGCGTCGCGATGGGCCAGCCATTCGGCCAGAGCCGCGCGGGCGGGGGCCGACAGCGGCACCATCCGCTCCTTGTCGCCCTTGCCGCGCACCAGGATCATCCGGGGATCACCCCGCACGGCGGCGACGGCAGGCTGACCAGCTCGGTGACCCGCAGGCCGGTGGCGTAGAGCAGCTCGAACAGGGCCGTGTCCCGCAGCCGGTCCACCGGGTTGCGGGCGCGGGTGCGGGCGGCGTCGATCAGGCGCAGGACCTCGGCCTCGGTCAGGGTTTTCGGCAGGCTTTGCGCCCGGCCCGGCCCGGTCAGCCGCAGGGCCGGGTTGTCGCTGCGCCAGCCTTCCTCGAAGGCAAAGCGGTAAAGCTGGCGGATCGACGACAGCCGACGGGCGCGGGTCGCCTTGGACAGGCCCTGCGCATCGCAATGGACCAGGTAATCCTCCACCGCCTCGCGCCCCGCGGCGGCGAACCCCAGGCCGCGCCGGCCCAGCCAGTCGGCGAAGTCCAGCAGGTCGCGGCCATAGGCCAGCTGCGTGTTCCGTGCCGCACCCAGTTCGGCCGCGCAGGCGTCAAGAAAGGTCGAGATCCAGCGGCTCGCCTCGGCATCCGCCATGGCCTAGCCCCGTCGTTCCAGGATCATCAGCTCCAGCGCCGTCCGGCGGGCCACACTTTCCAGCCCGGCAAGCCGCAACAGCGACAGGCCTTCGGTCACGCCGCGCAGGTCGCCCTGGACGCCGCGCGCGATGTTGTCGATGGCGACCACGATCGCCTCGCCCTTGCGGTTGCCGTCCAGCAAAGCCTGCGCCTCGGTTGACGGGGCAGGCGCCCGGAAGGCGGCCTGGATCGCCCGGGCCAGGCTGTCCGGCGGCACCGCGCTTGTGGCATCGCTTACCGCCAGCGCCGCAAGGAAGGCGTCTTCGGTATTGGTCGGGGCATGCCGCCTGGCCGCCAGCTCGGCCTGCGGCGACAGCAGGCCGACGCGGAAGGCGATGGACGCCGCCGTGCCGGTCAGCGGCAGCTCTTGCAGCGCCTTGCCGAACAGCGTGGCAAAGGGCACCTCAAGCTCGACCTCCTGCATCCGGGCCCAGACCTCGGGCAGGGTGGCCTGCACCCGCGCCGCATCGCCCGCCGTCATGGCCGCATCGAAGGCCTGGAATGCCGCCACCCGGTCCCAGACCCCGCCCGAGGCCGCCGGGTCGCGTTCGGTGTAAAGCCCCAGGATCACGTTGGGCGGAATGGTCCCGGCCCGCGTCAGCCGCTCGGCCGCCTCGATCCGGGCCTTCCAGCCGGCGCGAGGCCCGATCTCGGCATAGGAAAAGGCGATGGGCAGCCCCTCGGTCGGCAGCGGCTCGCCGATGGCGGCATAGATCATCCAGTCCAGCGGCGTGACCGGGCTTGGCGCAGGGGGCACCGGCTCGCCCTCGAAAAGGTCGGGGTCAAGGAACCGCGACAGCAAGGTCTCCTGGTCGGCGGTGATCTGGTTCAGGGCGCGCGAAGTGCGGATCGTCAGCGCCGCCGTGTCCCAGTCGCCGGACCGCGCCAGGCAGAAGATCCGCGCCGGCACCGTCGGCGCAAGATGCGGGGCGTCGGCCATCGACTGGCAGGCGCGATCCTCGGCCCCCGTCAGCAGCGCCACATCGAAGGCACGGCGGAAGAGGTCCGGCGTCGTCGCCCCCGCCGCCTCGATCAGCGCCGCGGCCTGCTCCAGCGCGCCCATCGCCAGAAGCTTGTCGATCCGCGCCTGCAACAGCTCGCCCCGGCCCCCCGCATCGATGGGGGCCGCCACCTCGGCCAGCAGCATCGTCAGGAACAACTGCCGCAAGGCGGGCAGGTCGTCATCGGGATGGGTGATCAGCCGCTCGGCAATCTCGCGCGTCAGGCCCGCGCCCCACAGGTCCTTCGGCAGCCCCGACACCGCCGGAGCGATCAGCCCGACGCCATCGGGCGACGGGCCGTCCAGCGGCGAGGTCGTGACCGTTGCCGGCACGGCGCCGCCCGCTTCGGCCACCGGGGGTTCGTCGACAGAGGGGGCAAAGGTGCCGGCCGTGACAGGGGTTGCCACCGATTGCGACAGCCAGTCGATGGCCGACAGCGGGCCCGCATCCTGGGCCGCCGCCGGTCCACCCAGCATCAAGAGCGAAAGAACCCCCGCCGCACTAGTCCGCATTCAGCACCACAGGCATCTTCACTTCGCCCTGAACAGGTGACAGATCGCCCAGATAGGCAAAGCCCGTCAAGCCGATGAAGCCAAATATCACCAGCAACACCAACGCCTTGATGATCCGACCCATCGCCTAGCCCTTCCTCGAACGACCCGGACGGCTGATCCGCCCGGCTATTGTTGCTGCGCGCGCCCGGAGTTGACCCCGGCGCGGCAGATGCCATTGCAAATCTATATAGCATTCGGGAAGACTTCACGCCATTGAGAGGGAAAGATTTCCTGTCGGCAAGTCCTTGCCCGCGGGGCCAGAGGAACAGTGTGCCATGCGATTGGTGAAGACGGTGGTTCTCGTGGGAATGATGGGGGCCGGAAAGACCGCAGTCGGCACCGCGCTCGCCCGGCAGCTGGGCGTGCCGTTCAAGGATTCCGACGAGGAAATCGTCCGCGCCGCCAACCGCAGCATCGCCGAGATCTTCGAGCGCGATGGCGAGCCGTTCTTCCGCGCCCGCGAAAGCGAAGTGATCGGCCGCCTGCTTCGGGGCAAGCCTTGCGTGCTGTCGACCGGGGGCGGGGCCTTCCTTTCGGCGGCGAATCGCTCGCTGATCCACGACGTCGGGGTCTCGGTCTGGCTGAAGGCGGATCTCGAACTGCTCTGGCAGCGCGTCCGCCACAAGACCACCCGCCCCTTGCTGCGCACCGCCAACCCGCGTGAGACGTTGGGCGCGCTTTACGATGCCCGCCAGCCGCATTATGCCCAGGCCGACATCGTGGTGGAAAGCGCCGCCGAACGGTCCGTCGACGAGATGGCGACCCGCCTGGTCGAAGCGCTGAAGACGCGGCCCGACGTGCTGGAGGTCTGAGCTTGAACACAGTTGCGGTTGATCTGGGCGAACGATCCTACCAGGTGCGGATCGGCCAGGGCCTGCTGGCCCGCGCCGGGGCCGAAATCGCGCCGCTCCTGCGCCGCAAGCGCGTGGCCATCGTGACCGAGCAAACCGTGGCGGCCCTGCACCTTTCCACGCTGCAGGCGGCACTTCAGGCCGAGGGGATTGCGTCCACCGCCTTGGCCCTGCCGCCGGGCGAGGGGACGAAGAGCTGGGAAAACCTGGCCCGCTGCACCGAATGGCTGCTGGACCAGAAGGTGGAGCGCAAGGACGTGGTCCTGGCACTTGGCGGCGGCGTGATCGGCGACCTTGTGGGCTTTTCCGCCGCGATCCTGCGCCGGGGCGTGCGCTTCGTGCAACTGCCGACCTCGCTGCTGGCGCAGGTCGACAGCTCGGTCGGTGGCAAGACCGGGATCAACACCGCGCAGGGCAAGAACCTGGTCGGCGCCTTCCACCAGCCCAGCCTGGTCCTGGCCGACATCGACGTGCTGAACACCCTGACCGACCGCGACTTCCTGTCCGGCTATGGCGAGGTGGTGAAATACGGGCTTCTCGGCGACGCCGCCTTCTTCGAGTGGCTGGAGGCCGAAGGCCCCGCGCTCCGGTCTGGTGACACGGCAGCTCGTCTGCGCGCCGTGACCCGGTCGGTCGAGATGAAGGCGGGAATCGTCAGCCGCGACGAGACGGAAGAAGGCGAGCGCGCTCTGCTGAACCTTGGCCACACCTTCTGCCACGCCCTTGAAAAGGCCACCGGCTACTCTGACCGCCTGCTGCACGGCGAAGGCGTGGCCATCGGCTGCGCGCTGGCTTTCGCGCTTTCGTCCCGCCTGGGCCTTTGCAGTCAGGAAGAGCCAAGCCGCGTCCGCGCGCATCTGAAGGCGATGGGCATGAAGACCGATATCCGCGACATCCAGGGCGATCTGCCGGGGCCGGAGGCGCTGATCGCGCTGATGGGGCAGGACAAGAAAGTGGTGGGCGGCAAACTGCGCTTCATCCTGGCGCGCGGGATCGGTCAGGCCTTTGTGGCCGATGACGTGCCGGGCGATGCTGTGCGCGCCGTTCTGGACGACGCGGCTCGCCGCGCCTAGAACAGCAGCTTGTAGACGTTGCCGTTGGTGTCCGAGGCCCGGCCGGTGCCGCTGGCGGTGCCGGACCCGATGACGAAGGTGCCCTGCACCCGGGTTCCGTCGGCGCAGACGGCATAGATCTCGCCGGTGTTGACGCCGGCGACCGTCTCGATCTCGCGCCCGACCTCGCCGCCGGTCTTCTTGAAGGTCAAGGACATGCCCTTCTTGTTCGACACCGTGCGCGGAGTCAGCGAGGACCAGGTGCCGGTGCAGCGCCCGCGTTCGGGCATGCGGAAGGTCAGCTCGCCCGAGGTGCCGGTGGTGTTCCTTGCCGTCGCCTGGATGACCAGCGTCGGGTCGGCATCCGCAATCGGACCCTTCAGCGGATAAAGCTGCATCGGGCTGTTGCCGCTTGCACAGGCGGCCAGCGGCAGGACAAGGACCAGGGTCAGCAGTCTGCGGGTCAGCGGTCTGCGGGTCAGCAGTCTGCGGGTCAGCAGTTGGCGGGTCAGCAGTCGGAGGCTCTGTGCGGGCATCGGCAAGCTGGTCTTTCGATAGGGCGTCGGGCAGGACCGGTCGCGCGTCTATGCGGCGATTTCGGCGCCATGTCCAGAGGTCCGGCCTGCTGCCAACCGCCGCACACCGGGTCGTGAAGGGCCACCTCAGCGGGTGAAGAACGGCGCGGCCTGCATCGTCGGCGGCACCGGCACGCCCATCCGGGTCAGGATCGACGGTGCCAGCGCCAGTTGATCCAGAACCTGATCTTCGGGCGGCAAACTGCTGTTTCCGAAATAATAAAACGCAAAATCGCGCTGGTCTTCGCCGGTCCCGCCATGATGCCCGCGCGCGTCCTGACCGTGATCGGCGGTGACGATCACCTCGTAACCGGCCTGCCGCCAGCGGTGGAGGAACGGCGCCAGGATCGCATCCACATGAAAGCAGGCGTGGTCCATCTCTTCGCAGTCGTGGAAGAAGCGGTGGCCCATGCTGTCCAGCGTGCAGCTGTGCAGGATGCCGTAGTCGATCCCCTTGACCTCGCACAGCCGGGTCAGCGTGCCGAAAAGGTCGTGATCCGACGGCGTCATCTGGTTCGCGTTGCCATAACCGTGCATGGTGTGGAACCGACCGTGCGTGATCGGCCCCCCCGGCTCGTCGTATTCGATGTCGCGGACCACATCGAAGGGCGCGCGGTTGAAGAACTCGGACCAGTAGCTGTGAGTGACCGCCCCCGTCTTCCGGCCCGCCCTGGTCAGTTCGCTGAACAGATCCGGGAAGGTCAGCCGCCGGATGTCGGCATTGTCCCAGATGTGGTGCTGCTGCGGAGGCACCCCGGTGTGGATCGAGGCGTAGCACGAGGCCGAGGTCGAGGGCAGCACCGACCGCATCCGCCGCACCTGGGCCTCGCCCTGTTCGACCCAGCCTTCCAGGTTGCCGAACAGCCGACGCCAGTTCCGGTAAGGCACCCCGTCCAGGATGATGAGCAGCAGCTTGGTCATGACAGTCCGCGCCTCCCACGTCGCGCCTTCGGCTTCTCGTCGGGCCCCACCCAGCGAGGAGGGACGCAGTCCAACGACGAGCGGCGGTTCAGTTCCCCGCGCTTTCCATCTTCCGGTGCGCGATCACCTGCTCCAGCCAGCCCTGTTCCATCTCGGGGACCGAGGACAGCAAGAGGTCGGTGTAATCGTCGAAAGGCGGAGTCAGCACGTCGGTCTTCTGTCCGTAGCGGACGACCGCGCCCTTGAACATCACCGCGATCTTGTCGGCGATGGCGCGCACGGTCGCCAGATCATGCGTGATGAACAGATAGGCCACCCCCGCCTCGGCCTGCAGGTTCAACAGAAGCTTCAGGATGCCGTCCGCCACCAGCGGGTCCAGCGCCGATGTCACCTCGTCGCAGATGATCAGCCTGGGGTTCGCCGCCAGCGCCCGGGCAATGCAGACGCGCTGCTTCTGGCCGCCTGACAATTCCGCCGGATACCTGCCGGCAAAGCCCTTGCCCATCTCGATCTGGTCCAGCAGCTCTTGCACCCGCTTGTCGCGCGCCTCGCCCTTCAGGCCGAAGTAGAACTCCAGCGGCCGCCCGATGATCGTGCCGACGGTCTGGCGCGGGTTCATCGCGGTGTCGGCCATCTGGTAGATCATCTGGATCTCGCGCAGATCGTCCTTCGTCCGCCCCGCGAGGTCGGCCGAAAGCTGGCGCCCGGCAAAGACGATCCGCCCCGCCGATGGCGGCAACAGCCCGGTGATCGCCCGTGCCAGCGTCGACTTGCCCGACCCCGATTCCCCCACCACCGCCAGAGTCTGGCCCACGGGCAGATCAACCGAGACGTTCTTCAACACGTCGAAAGTCGTCCCCCGATACCGTGCCGTCAGGTTCTGCACCTGCAGGATCGGCGGGGCGGGGGCCTTCTCGACATGTTCCAGCGACCGGACCGAGACCAGCGCGCGGGTATAGTCCTGCGTCGGGCGGTGGATGATCTGGCCGGTCTCGCCCAGTTCCACCATCCGGCCATGCCGCAGCACCATGATGTCGTCGGCGACCTGGGCCACCACGGCCAGGTCATGCGTGATGTAGAGGGCCGCGACCTTGGTGTCCCGGATCGCCTCCTTGATCGCGGCCAGCACGTCGATCTGGGTCGTCACGTCCAGCGCGGTCGTGGGTTCGTCGAAGATCACCAGGTCGGGCCTCGGGCAAAGCGCCATCGCGGTCATGCAGCGCTGCAACTGCCCGCCCGAGACCTGATGCGGATAGCGCTTGCCGATGGTTTCGGGGTTCGGCAGGCCCAGCTTGCGGAACAGGGCCACCGCCCGCGCCTCGGCCTCGGGCTTGGTCATCAGGCCATGCGACAGCGAGGACTCGATGACCTGCTCCGTGATCTGCTTGGCCGGGTTGAAACCGGCCGCCGCCGATTGCGAGACATATGTCACCTCGCGCCCGCGCAGGGCCCGCAGCGCCTTTGCATCGGCCAGCCGGATTTCCCGCCCGTTCAGGTGGATCGTGCCCCCGGTCAGCCGCACTCCGCCGCGCCCGTAGGCCATTGCGGACAACCCGATGGTGGACTTCCCCGCGCCCGATTCTCCGATCAGGCCCAGCACGCGGCCCCGCTCCAGCGTCAGGTTCACCCCGTGCACCAGCGTCACCTGTTTCGGAGCCTCGCCCGGTGGGTAAGAGGTGGCCTCGATCACCAGGCCCTTGATCTGCAACAGGGGATCAGCCACCACGGCCTCCTTTCAGGCTGGAGGTCCGGGTCAGGATCCAGTCCGCGACCAGGTTCACGCTGATCGCCAGCGCGGCAATCGCGGCGGCAGGCAGCAGGGCGGCGGACTTGCCGTAGATCAGCCCGTCCTTGTTTTCCTTGACCATGCCGCCCCAGTCGGCCAGCGGCGGCTGCACCCCCAGGCCCAGGAACGACAGGGTCGAGATGAACAGGACCGCAAAGATGAAGCGCAGGCCGAACTCGGCCACCAGCGGCGACAGGGCGTTGGGCAGGATTTCGCGGAAGATGATCCAGGACCCCTTCTCGCCCCGCAGTCTTGCGGCCTCGACGAAGTCCATCACCGTGATGTCCACGGCGACGGCGCGGCTCAGACGGAAGACGCGGGTCGAATCCAGCACCCCCATCACCAGGATCAGTACGGTCAGGTTCAGCGGCAGCACCGACAGCACCACCAGCGCCACGATCAGCGAGGGCACCGCCATCACCAGATCGACGAGGCGCGACAGGACCTGGTCGATCCAGCCGCCCTTGACCGCGGCAAGGAACCCCAGGAAGGCCCCCAGCGAAAAGGCCAGCACCGACGAGGCCAGCGCCACGAAGATGGTGATCTGCGCGCCGTAGATCAGCCGCGAAAGGATGTCGCGGCCGATGGTGTCGGTGCCCAGCCAGAACTGCGCCGAAGGACCCTCCCACTGGCCGCCGGAGACGTCGGTGATCGGGTAGGGCGCGATCCACTGCGCGAAGATCGCGACGAAGAGGAAGATGCAGGTCAGCACCAGTCCGATGAGGGCGGAAATGGGAATCCTCATTTCGGGTGCCTCAGACGCGGGTTGGCCAGGATGCCGATGATGTCGGCCAGCATGTTCAGGAAGATGTAGACGGCCGCGAAGATCAGGCCCACGGCCTGCACGACGGGCAGATCGCGCTTGGTGACGTGGTCGACCAGGTATTGCCCCAGCGCGTTGTAGCCGAAGACCACCTCGACCACGACGACGCCGACGACCAGATAGGCCATGTTCAGCATCACGACACTGACGACCGGAGCGATGGCGTTCGGCAAGGCGTGCTTCCAGATCACCGTCATCGGGGACAGACCCTTCAGCTCGGCCGTCTCGATATAGGCCGACTGCATGACATTCAGGATCGCCGCCCGCGTCATCCGCATCATGTGCGCCAGGACCACCAGGACCAGCACGATGACCGGCAGGGCGATCGCGTTCAGCTTGGCCCAGAAGCTCATGCCCGGAAAGACCATCGCCACGGGCTGAAAGATCGGGATCAGCTGGGTGAAGATGAAGATCACGAAATAGGCCGCGACGAATTCGGGCAGGCTGATCGTGGTCAGCGTGATCCCCGAGATCACCTTGTCCGGCCACTTCCCGGCGTGACGCGCGGCGATCAGGCCCAGCAGGATCGCCAGCGGCACCGAGATCGCGGCAGCGCAGCCGGCCAGGAACAGCGTGTTGCCCAGCCGCTGGCCGATGGATTGCGCGATGTCGGCACCATTGCTCAGAGCCGTGCCCAGGTCTCCGGTCAGGATGCCGCCCAGCCACTGGAAGTATCGCGTCAGCGGCGGCTCGTTCAGCCCCATCCTTTCGCGCAGGTTCGCCAGCGCCTCGGGTGTCGCCTGCTGGCCCAGGATCGCCTGAGCGGTGTCGCCGGGCAGGGCCTCGACGCCAAGGAAGATCACCGCGGACACGGCCAGCAGCAGAAGGAGGCCCAGCGCAATGCGCTGGACCAGCAGCTTCAGGATCGGATGCACCGGGCCGGCCTCAGGCGTTCAGCCAGCAGCGGACATGCGCACGACCGTTCATCAGCTCGCCGTTCGGGTCATCGACCCAGCCGCCGATGCTGTCGCTTACGCCCGACACGAAGTCGTTGAACATCGGCAGGATCAGCCCACCCTCGTCGCGCAGGATCTGCGCCATTTCGGTGTACATGTCGCTGCGCTTGGCGGTGTCGAGTTCCCCGCGCGCGGCAAGCAGCAGCTCGTCGAACCTGGCGTTATTGAACCGGGTGTCGTTCCATTCGGCGGTCGAAAGATAGGCCGTGGAGTACATCTGGTCCTGCACCGGACGCCCACCCCAGTAGGACGCGCAGAACGGAGCCACGTTCCAGACGTTCGACCAGTAGCCGTCATCGGGCTCCAGCTTCACCTGCAGCGGAATGCCCGCCGCATTGGCGCTGGCGGCAAAGAGATTGGCCGCGTCCACGGCGCCGGGGAACGCACCCGCGGCCGTCGCCAGCACGATGGGGCTGCCGTCATGGCCTGACTTCGCATAGAATTCTGCCGCCTTGGCCGCGTCATACTCGCGCTGCTCGAACGTGTCCTGGAACAGGGGGTAGGCCGCGTTGATCGGAAAGTCGTTGCCCGGCTTGCCAAGCCCGCCCAGGATCTTTTCGACCAGCTCGCCCCGGTTGACCGCATATTTCAGCGCCATCCGCAGGTCGTTGTTGTCGAAGGGCGCCGTGTCGCAGTGCATGATGAAGACATAGTGACCGCGGCCCGCGACGGCCCTGACCTGCACGCCCGACACGCCTTTCAGAAGCTCCACGATCTTCGGGTCGACCCGGTTGATCATGTGGACCTGGCCCGACTTCAGCGCCGCCGTCCGGGCGGTGTTGTCGTTGATCACCAGGATCTCGACCTCGTCGGCGTGACCGATGGTGGTGTCGAAGTAGTTCGCGTGTTTCTTGAAGGTGTGGCGCACCCCAGGCTCGTTCACGACCACCGAATAGGGCCCCGCGCCGATCCCCGCTGCCGGATTGTCCACGCCGCCGCCGGGCTGGATGATCAGGTGATAATCCGCCATCAGGAAGGGCAGGTCGGCGTTGGCCGCGTTCAGCTTCAGCGTGACCATGTCACCTTCGGCCTTCATGTCGCTGATGCCCTGGACGATGCCCAAGGCGCCGGACTGCGACTTTTCGTCGGTGTGCCGCCGCAGCGTCGCCACCACGTCCTCGGCCGTGACCGTGCCGCCGCCGTGGTATTCCACGCCCGCGCGGATCTTGAACTTCCACTCGGTCGCGTCGGGCGACGAGGAAATCTCTTCGGCGATCCGCGGGTCGATCGTCCCGTCGGGGTTCACGTCGCACAGCATCTCGCCCCAGGTCATGTTCACCTGGAACGGCACTTCCGAGGCTGCCAGCGCCGGATCAAGGCTGTTGGTGCTTTCGCCGCCCTGCATGCCGACGCGGATCACGCCGCCCTTCCTGGCCTCCTGGGCCTGCACGGCCTTGCCGAACAGCGCCGAGGCCAGGCCCGCCGACACGCCAAGGGCTGTCGTCCGCCCGACGAATTCGCGCCGGGTCATCCGGCCCTGCCTGGCCTGTGCCACCATCCAGTCAAGCTGGTTGTGCTTGTCGTTCATCGTCGTCTCCCTGATTGGCCCCGTTCCGGGGATTCTTTTGTTGACTTGAGGATCAATAAACCGCGAACCGCCTCGTGCGACAAACGATTTCTCGCGCGCCGTCACACAAAGTCTCGTGCAACCTGCTCGTCCCAGTCGCGCTGGAAAACGACTGTTTCGCCCTCCCAGGCGGTCAGGGTTGCCTGCATCCGCAGATGCGTGGCCGTCGCGGTCATCACCGTCTCGGCCCTGGTCCTGACCCGCCAGTCGCCGCGCGACAGGCGCTGCTCCCAGGCGATCTCGGCCCGCGCGGACAGCGGGTCGGCTCCGATCTCCCAACGCTCGGTCGCATGCTCGCCGGGGATCAGCCCATGCGTCAGGTTCTCGACCTCGCCCAGATCGTCCTCGACCAGCAGCGCATGGGTCCCCGCGATCAGGTCGGTCTCGATCTTGCGGCTGGCCGACCCGACCCGCAGCATCCGGTGCTTCCACGGCGCGGCCGTCTCGGCGGGTGGCGGCACCCATTCCGCGCCCGTCCCCTGATGCACCGGCAAGTCCAGACTAGCCTGGCCGAGCGTCAGCGTCGCGGCCTCTGGGCTGGGCCAGACAAAGGGCCAGTAGGTCGTCGACAGCGCCAGCCGCAGCTTGTGCCCCGCCGCGACGCGATAGCCCATCTGGTCCAGAGACAGGACAATATCCTCGGGCACGCCCGGCACCATCGGTTCCGGGGCCTCGCTGCCGTGGCGGTGGCACAGGTTCAGGATGCCATGCGCGATGCGCACCGAGGACCCGTCCGGCGCCACGTCGCAGAGCCGCGCCACCAGGAACGCCAGCGGCTTGTCCGACGCCAGCCGCAACGAAAGCTTCGCAGCCCCCAGCAGCTCCAGCGGCTCGGCCAACCGGGCCCCGTCGAAACAGACCGACAGCGCATCATCCGTGCGCTGGTCGCCTGCCATCTCGGCGTTCAGGCCCATCGGAAAGAACTCGCCCGCCAGCATCCCCAGATGCTGCGGCGTGCAGACGCTGGCCGACAGCGGCCCCGCCACCCCCAGCCCCGCGTCCGAGACCTGCAGCACCCGCCGTGACACCCGAGGCGTCGGCCACTGCGCTTCGGCAATCCAGTGCCCGTCGCGGTGGTCCGCGCTTGGGTTCGGCGGCGCGGACTGCAGCATGTAGGCGCGGAACGCCGGATCATCCCCGGCCCCGTTCTCCACCCCCTTCAACCAGCGATCCCACCAGCGGATCGCCAGTTGCAGAAAGCCGATCCTGGGCCCCGGCACGGCCGTATGCGGATACTGGTGCACCCAGGGTCCGATGATCCCCTGCACCGGCCCGCGCGCATTCTCCATCAGCTTGGCGACGGTGTTCATGTAATTGTCGTTCCAGCCGCCGAAGGACAGGATCGGCACGGTCATCCGGTCCCAGTCCTCGCAGATCGACCCGTGCTTCCAGTAGGCGTCCCGCGTCTGGTGGCTGGCCCAGGCCGGCGCATGGAACGGCTGGTTCTGCAACCGGTTCAGCCAGGTCTCGCGCCAGCCGTCGTGCAGAAGGGGATCGCCGGGACGCGAGGAGTAGCTCAGCATCACCGCGCCCCAGCCGAAGTTTTCCCCCAGCAGCGCGCCGCCCTTGAAGTGGATGTCGTCGGCAAAGCGGTCAGTGGTGGAATAGACCGAGATCACCGCCTTCAGCGCCGGCGGTTGCAGGAAGGCCGTCTGCAGGCAGTTGAACCCGCCCCAGCTCTTGCCCATCATCCCGACAGTCCCGCTGCACCAGTCCTGCCTGGCCAGCCAGGCGATCACGTCGCAGGCATCCTGCAACTCCTGGGCCGAATACTCGTCCTCCATCAGCCCGCCGCTGTCGCCATTTCCGCGGATGTCGACCCGGACGCAGGCATAGCCGTGCCCGGCGACATAAGGGTGCATGAGTTCATCGCGGGGCAGGGTCCCGTCGCGCTTGCGGTAGGGGATGTATTCCAGCACGGCCGGAACCGGGCGAGTGGCGGCATCGGCGGGCATCCAGACCCGGGCCGACAGCCTGGTGCCATCCGGCATCGGGATCGACAGATCCTCGATCTCGGTGATCGCATGGGGAAAGCTTGAGCGGATCGTCACGAGGGCCCTCCGATTCTCTTGGCTCCATCGGATATTGACCAATCGTGCAATTCAAGAGCCTTGATCGCCCTTTGAAGCCCGGAACCGCTGCTGGACCTGCGCGCCTCCCTCCCCCCTCTGTGGGGGAGGGCTGGGGTGGGGGGCTTCCAATCGGCGCCAGCAGAGATTGACAGATCCTGAACGGTCACGGGCAAGCCGCTGATTGCTATGGGATATCAGACATTCCCCGCCCTGGGCAGGCACGCCTGTTCACCCCCGCACAGCCTCCGCGCGGCCAGATCGGGATGCAATTCCGCACTCCGGGGTCTACCTTCCTTTGCAAAGGAGACATCCCATGTGGAACCCGCTTCTCGACCCTTCCATCCCGATCGGAACCCAGGTCGACCAGATCGAGACCGTCATCGTCCCCCGCGCCCGCGACCTTGGCGGCTTCGAGGTGCGCCGCGCGCTGCCCTCGGCCCAGCGGCAGATGGTGGGGCCCTTCATCTTCTTCGACCAGATGGGCCCGGCCGAGTTCCTGACCGGCCAGGGCATCGACGTGCGTCCCCACCCCCACATCGGCCTGGGGACCGTCACCTACCTGCTGAAGGGCCGGATGCATCACCGTGACAGCCTTGGAACCGACCTCTGGATCGAACCCGGCGCGGTGAACTGGATGCTGGCGGGGCAGGGGATCACCCACTCGGAGCGGACCGACGGCGAGGCGCGGAAGGCCCCCCTCTCGCTCTTCGGCCTGCAGACCTGGCTTGCGCTGCCGAAGGACCGCGAGGAAGACGCCGCCGGCTTCGCCCATGTCGAACGCGCCGCCCTGCCGGAACTGGAAGGTGAGGGCAAACAGGTCCGGCTGATCCTCGGCACCGCCTGGGGCGAAAGGGTCGGCCTGGAAATGCCCTCCGAAGTCTTCTACGCCGACGCCCGCCTCGCCCCCGATGCCTCGATCCCGCTCCCCGACGACCACGAGGACCGCGGCGTCTATATCCTGGAGGGCGAAGTCCATACTGGTGGCCAGACCTTCGAAGCCGGTCGGATGCTGGTCTTCCGCCCCGGCGACCGGGTTTCGGTCAAGGCCGGCCCGCAAGGCGCCAGGGTGATGCTGCTGGGCGGCGCCACGATGGACGGCCCCCGCTTCATCTGGTGGAACTTCGTCGCCTCCAGCCGCGAGAAGATCGACGCCGCGCGCGAGGCCTGGCGGGCCGGTGACTGGATGCATGGTCGCTTCAAGCTGCCCCCGCATGACGACGGCGAGTTCATCCCGGCTCCCGATCGGTAAAATCCCGCGCTTCCCCCATTGACGCCCCCGGGGGAAGCGTCTATCCCGCCCTCCACGCGCGGTGGTAGCTCAGTTGGTTAGAGTACCGGCCTGTCACGCCGGGGGTCGCGGGTTCGAGCCCCGTCCACCGCGCCAGCTTTCCCGTCCCATGATCCGCCGCAAGGCTGTCCACGCCGGACAGGGCTTGCTGTGTTCATGTTTTCAACGGATTGCCTGTCGTGGTCCAGCTTTCTTGAAGCTTGTCGACCGCTGGACTCCGACACGGGTTCAGCCCCGATCGTACAGCCCGGAACGCCTTGGCACCGCTGGCCGATGCAGGCCTGACGGCCCGGATGCACCGAAGGGTGGATGCGATCCGGGGGTGTCGGGTGTCGATCCCGCCGTTTCCCGCTTGACGCTTCCTGCGAGACCCCTTATCTGGCCCCTCAGCGCGCGGTGGTAGCTCAGTTGGTTAGAGTACCGGCCTGTCACGCCGGGGGTCGCGGGTTCGAGCCCCGTCCACCGCGCCAGCTTCCCTTCCGGGTCATGTTTCCCTGTCCTTTCCGGGTGTTGCGTCCGCCCCGGCAAGTCCGGGCCGGCAAGTCCGGGCCGCGTCGGCCAGGCAGGAGATTTCGGCAAGGATGCCGGAAGATTTCCTGCCGCAGAAAGCTGAACCCGCTGTCGGTGTCAGGTCACAGGCTCATCCGATAGCGGATATGGCCGTCGGTGTCGCAGAACCGGTCATACAGGCGGCGGGCGGTCGTGTTCTCGATCTCGGTCAGCCAGTACAGGCGTCGCCAGCCCTTGGTGCGGGCGATGGCGATCAGGTCCTCGATCAGGGCGCGGCCAAGCCCCTTGCCGCGTGCCTCGGGGGCGACGAAAAGGTCTTCCAGATAGCCGTCGTCGCCCATGACCCAGGTCGAGGGGTGGTGCTGGTGGATGGCAAAACCCTGCGGCGTGCCGTCCAGCACCGCCAGCCGGGCGGTCAGCGGGTTCGCCGGGTCCATCAGGCGGGTCCAGGTGAAGGCCGTCACCTCCTGCGGCAGGGTCATGCCATAGCTGTCGCAGAACCCCTGCCAGAGCCGCAGGAAATCCCTTTCATCTTCGGCTCTTGCGTCGCGAAGTTCAAGCGTCACGCGATGCGGGCCAGGATGCGGGCCCAGCTGCGGATGCCCTTGTGGAACGACTCCAGGTCATACTTCTCGTTCGGCGAATGGATCTGGTCGTCGTCACGCCCGAAGCCGATCAGCATCGCATCCATGCCCAGGATGGTCTTGAAGTAGCCCGCCACCGGGATCGAGCCACCTTCGCCGACGAAGGCGGCGGGGCGGCCCCATTCCTCGGTCAGGGCCGCACGCGCGGCCTCGAAGGCGGGGTCAGAGATTGCCATCACCGAAGCAGGGGCGCCGTCGCTGCCGCCATGCCAGACGATCTCGCAATCGGCGGGCATCCGGGCTTCGGCCCAGGTCTTGAACGCGGCGATGATCCTTTCCGGGTCCTGGCGGGACACCAGACGGAACGAGACCTTGGCATGGGCCTCGGACGGCAGCACGGTCTTGAACCCCGCGCCGGTGTAGCCGCCCCACATGCCGTTCACCTCGGCGGTCGGGCGCGACCAGATCTTTTCCAGCGGGGTGCGGTCCTGTTCGCCCGCCGGGACCGACAGGCCCACGTCGCCAAGGTAGGTCGCATGGTCGAAGGCCAGCGCCTGCCACTGCTGGCGCAGGGTATCGGGAAGCTCGTCCACGTCGTCATAGAATCCGGGGACCTGCACCCGCCCTGCCGAGTCGTGCAGACCCGCCAGAAGCCGCGCCATCAGGTGCAGCGGGTTCTGCGCCAGGCCGCCGTACATCCCGGAATGCAGGTCGCGGCTTGCGGCGCGGATGGTGAATTCGGCCTTCGCCAGACCACGCAGCATGGTGGTGATCGCGGGCGTGGCACCCTCGAACAGCCCGGTGTCGCAGATCAGGGCAAGGTCGCAGCTCAACTCCTGCCGGTTCGCTTCCAGGAAGGGGACAAGCGAGGGCGAGCCGGACTCCTCCTCGCCCTCCAGAAAGATCGTCAGCTTGCCCGGCAGCGTGCCGTGGACCGCTTTCCAGGCCCGACAGGCCTCGATGAAGGTCATGAGCTGGCCCTTGTCGTCCGAAGCGCCGCGGGCGCGGATGACCCGGCCTTTCGGGGTGTCCTGCACCTCGGGGTCGAAGGGGGGGCGGTCCCAAAGCTCCAGCGGGTCAACGGGTTGCACGTCGTAGTGCCCGTAGAACAGGATGTGCCGCCGTCCTTCGCCGCCATGTGCCACGACCATCGGATGCCCGGGGGTCTGGGCGGCGCGGGCCGTGAAACCCAGCGAGGCAAGGTCGGCGGCCAGCACCTCGGCCGCGCGGGCGCAGTCGGCCTTGTAGGCGGGGTCGGTGGAAATCGACGGGATGCGCAAAAGCTCCATCAGCCGGTCCAGTGACTGCGGCAGGGTGTCGTCGATGCGGGCAAGGACGGCGTCAAGAGACGGGGGCATGGCAGGCACTCTCCGGGATTTGATCAAGACCCAGCCTAGCAGGCAGGTTGGGACTGTCCAGAGCGGGCGGGCTGCGGTATTGAGGCGCGGTTGTAGCCAGAGTCGGCGCCAGAGGGTGACAAATCGCCCCCTTGGCAAGTCCGGCGAGTTGACCGAAATCAAGGCACCCCTGCGGCAGGTCGGTCAGACCTGTCGCAAAAGGAACCGGACGCATGACCAGATACACCGACGCAATCGACGCCAGCCTGCAACGCCTGCACGACGAGGGGCGCTATCGCACCTTCATCGACATCGCGCGGGCGCAAGGGCAGTTCCCCCATGCGGTGTGGACCAAGCCCGACGGCAGCCAGAAGGACATCACCGTCTGGTGCGGCAACGATTACCTCGGGATGGGGCAGCACCCGGACGTGCTGACCGCGATGCACCAGGCGCTTGATGCGGCGGGCGCGGGATCGGGGGGCACCCGCAACATCAGCGGCACCACGATCTGGCACAAGCGGCTTGAGGCGGAACTGGCCGACCTGCACGGGAAAGAGGCCGCGCTGGTCTTCACCTCGGCCTACATCGCCAACGACGCGACGCTGTCGACGCTGCGGGCGATCTTTCCGGGCCTCATCATCTATTCCGACGCGCTGAACCATGCCTCGATGATCGAGGGCGTGCGGCGCGGCGGGGGCGAGAAGCGGATCTTCCGGCACAACGACGTGGCCCACCTGCGCGAGTTGCTGAGCCAGGACGATCCTGCGGCGCCGAAGCTGATCGCCTTCGAATCGATCTATTCGATGGACGGTGACTTCGGCCCGATCAGCGAGATCTGCGATCTGGCCGAAGAATTCGGCGCGCTGACCTATCTGGACGAGGTGCACGCCGTCGGCATGTACGGGCCGCGTGGGGCCGGTGTGGCGGAACGCGACGGGCAGATGCACCGGCTGGACATCATCAATGGCACGCTCGCCAAGGCTTACGGCGTCTTCGGCGGCTATATCGCGGCTTCGGCGCGGATGGTGGATGCGGTGCGCTCCTATGCGCCGGGGTTCATCTTCACGACCAGCCTGCCGCCCGCGGTTGCTGCGGGTGCAGCCGCTTCGGTCCGCTTCCTGAAAGGCGACGGGGGCCGCGCTTTGCGGGTGCGGCATCAGACCCAGGCGACGATCCTGAAGACGCGGCTGAAGGCGATGGGCCTGCCGATCATCGACCACGGTTCGCACATCGTCCCGGTCCATGTCGGCAACCCGGTGCACTGCAAGATGCTGTCGGACATGCTCTTGGAAGACCACGGCATCTATGTCCAGCCGATCAATTTCCCCACTGTGCCGCGCGGGACGGAACGGCTGCGCTTCACGCCCTCGCCGGTGCATGGCCCGGGCGAGATCGACAAGCTGGTGCGCGCGATGGACGCACTCTGGGCGCATTGTGCGCTGAATCGCGCCGAACAGGTTGCTTAAGGGCTTTGGCCCGTGGAAAAGCCCTTGTCCTATGTTACTGTTTGCCCAATACGAACAACGAAGTGAGTCGCTGGGGAAGGCGACCACGCGTACGGGTGCACCGAAGGGGACAGCGGGCAGATGATCGGTTGGAGGTCGAAACCTTCGACAACCGAAGAGGACAAGCCAAAGGGCTTTGACGACTTCGAGTTGCGGCTCGGCGATCTCATGCGTGGCGAGCGTGCCACGCTGGGCAAGTCCCTGCTTGACGTCCAGCGCGAGCTGAAGATCAAGGCCACCTACATCGCCGCCATCGAAAACGCCGACCTTTCGGCTTTCGAGACCCCCGGTTTCGTCGCGGGCTATGTCCGGTCCTATGCGCGCTATCTGGCGATGGACCCGGAGTGGGCCTTCGAACGCTTCTGTGCCGAAGCGGGCTACACCGTGTCGCATGGCCTGTCCTCGGCCGCTGCGCCGCAGCAATTCGCCAAGGCACGGGCCAGGGCCAGGGCCGACTACGCCGATCCGCTGGCAGACCCCAACGCCAGCTTCATCCCGCGCGGCGAGGCGATCTGGTCGCACATCGAACCCGGCGCGGTCGGGTCCATCGCCGTGCTGGTCGCGCTGATCGGGGCCATCGGCTATGGCGGCTGGTCGGTGCTGCAGGAAGTGCAGCGCGTGCAGCTGGCCCCGGTGGCCGAGCCTCCGACCGTGGTGGCCGAGATCGACCCGCTGTCGAACGCCGGAACCGCTGGTCAGCAGATCGCCGTGACCCGCCCGTCTGCGGCCGAAGCCGTGGCCAGTGCCGAAGGGTCTGCCAATGGCGACGTGCTGGACCGGCTTTACCGGCCCAAGGCGCTGGACGTGCCGGTCCTGACCTCGCGCGATGGTCCGATCGCCGCGATCAACCCGCGTGAGACCGGGGTTCTGGCTGGTGGTCAGGCTGGGGGGCAGGTTGGGGGTCTGGCCGGGGGTCTGGCGGGGATCACCGATGCGGACGCCGTGGATCAGGCCATCGACCAGGCGGTCGGGGGCGAGGTGCAGGTCGTCACCGAAGCCAAGCAGGGGATCGAGGTTCTTGCCGTGCGTCCGTCCTGGGTGCGCGTGAACGCCGCCGACGGCACGGTCCTGTTCGAGAAGATCCTGGATGCGGGCGAACGCTATGTCGTCCCGCCGCTGGAAACCGCTGCAATGTTCCGCACCGGAAACTCCGGCTCGATCTACTTCGTGGTCGATGGGGTGACCTATGGTCCCGTGGCGCCCGGCGCGCAGGTGGCCAAGGATATCCCGCTGTCGCCCGACACGCTGACGCAACGCTTTGCCCAGGCCGACCTTGCGGCGGACGAGGATCTGGCGCGCTTTGCCACGGCGGACGCCTCGGCTGTCGTGCCCGGCCCGGCGGCGCCTGAGCCTGCTCTCCAGGCTGTGACCGAATAGGCGGATTGCCGGGACTGCCCCCGCAGCTTATGCTGCGGCGGCAAGAAGCGGAGCCTGATCCCATGACCCACAACCCCATCCGCCCCTGGCGCAACATCCAGCGGCGGCCCTCGCGGCAGATCCGGGTCGGCAAGGTTCTGGTCGGGGGCGATGCGCCGATCAGCGTCCAGACGATGACCAACACGCTGACGACGGACGTGGCGGCGACCATCGACCAGATCCGGCGCTGTGCCGTGGCCGGGGCGGATATCGTCCGGGTCTCGACCCCCGATGAACAGTCGACGCGGGCCTTGCGCGAGATCGTGGCCGAAAGCCCGGTCCCGATCGTCGCCGACATCCATTTCCACTACAAGCGCGCCATCGAGGCGGCCGAGGCGGGCGCGGCCTGCCTGCGGATCAATCCCGGCAACATCGGCGACGCCCGCCGGGTGGCCGAGGTGGTGAAGGCCGCGAAGGACCACGGCTGCTCCATCCGCATCGGGGTCAATGCCGGGTCGCTGGAAAAGCACCTTCTGGACAAATACGGCGAGCCTTGCCCCGACGCGATGGTCGAATCCGGCCTGGACCACATCAAGCTGTTGCAGGACAACGATTTCCACGAGTTCAAGATCAGCGTGAAGGCGTCGGATGTCTTCCTGGCGGCGGCGGCCTATCAGCAACTGGCCGATGCGACCGACGCGCCGATCCATCTGGGGATCACCGAGGCCGGGGGCCTCGTCTCGGGCACGGTGAAGTCGGCCATCGGTCTGGGCAACCTGTTGTGGATGGGAATCGGCGACACGATCCGGGTGTCGCTGTCGGCCGACCCGGTGGAAGAGGTGAAGGTCGGCTTCGAGATCCTGAAATCGCTCGGGTTACGGCACCGCGGGGTGACGATCATCTCGTGCCCGTCCTGCGCGCGGCAGGGGTTCGACGTGATCAGGACCGTTTCGGCGTTGGAGGAGCGGCTCGCGCACATCACCACGTCGCTGAGCCTGTCGATCATCGGCTGCGTGGTGAACGGCCCGGGCGAAG
>PNNE01000238.1 GCA_013824055.1 Rhodobacter sp.
GCGGCACCCCGCTGGCCGTCGGCACGCAGAGGTTCGTCACCACCACCGCGTCATAGCGGTCCGGGTCGGCCAGCTCATGCACCGCATCGCGGATGTCCTCGAAGAGCTTGCCGGTCACCAGCGTCTCCGAGTTGAAAGGCACATACCCCACTGACCGGCGCGCCCCGTAAAAGTGGGACACGAAACTCAGGCCATAGACGCAGCAGGCCGACCCCGACAGCACCGTCGCCACCCGCCGCATCCGCAGCCCCACACGAAGCGAGCCAAAGGCCGGGCACATCGATTGCGGCTTGTCATGCGGACCTTGCGGATAGTCGGCAGCGTAACGGTCGAGGATCTCGGAATTGCCAGCCGCCCGCGCAGCCGCTGCCATCTGCCCGCCACCCGCGTGACAGCCCAACCCGTCGGTCGGAGGGGTGGCGAGGTCGCTCACTTGCGGCCCCCTGCCAGTGCCCGCAGCGCCTGTTCGATGATGGCAAGGGCTTCCAGGTCAAACATTGTCGTAGACCACTTCCAGGCTGGGTTTCACGGCGGCGAAGGACCCGCGCATGTCGGCGTCCGTCGCGGGATCAAGGACGAAGTTCGACCCGGTCGTCTCGGCATCGAAGAGGCCCAGCAGACCATCCTGCGTCAGCGGCTTCGGGCGCAGCGGTGGTGCCTCGGCGACCGCATCGGCCAGCACCGCGAAAAGGGCGCCCCATTGCGTGGCATTGGTCCCGACGATCTGATAATTCGCCGATTTCCGCCGCAGGTCGTCATCCGCCGGGATCGAGGCCAGCACCGGAATGTTGACCGCCCTGGCAAAGGCCGCCGCCTCGCCGGTGCCGTCATCCTTGTTGATGACCAGCCCCGCGACACCGACATTGCCGCCCAGCTTGCGGAAGTATTCCACCGCCGAGCAGACGTTGTTCGCCACATAGAGCGACTGCAGGTCGTTCGAGCCGACGACGATCACCTTCTGCGCCATGTCGCGGGCAATCGGCAGACCGAAGCCGCCACAGACCACGTCGCCCAGGAAGTCCAGCAGCACATAGTCGAAGTCCCAGTCGTGGAACCCCAGCTTTTCCAGCAGCTCGAAGCCGTGGATGATCCCGCGCCCGCCGCAGCCGCGACCGACCTCCGGTCCGCCCAGCTCCATCGCGAAGACGCCGCCGCGCTTGAAGCAGACGTCGCCGATCTTCACTTCCTCACCCGCCAGCTTCTTGCGGGTCGAGGTTTCGATGATCGTCGGACAGGCCTTGCCGCCGAACAGCAGGCTGGTGGTATCCGACTTCGGATCGCAGCCGATCAAGAGCACGCGCTTGCCCATCTCGGCCATCATGTGGCTGAGGTTGGCCAGCGTGAAGGACTTGCCGATGCCGCCCTTGCCATAGATCGCGATGATCTGGGTCTTCTTCGACGGCGGGTCGACAGGGACCTCCAGCGAAGGCTCCTCTTGCGCTTCGGCCCGCAGCCGAGCGTCGAAATCCTTCAGGTTCGGAATATCCAGCGTCATGCGGTCGCACTCCAATCCAGGATCATCTTCAGGCAGGCGGTGTCGGTGAAAGCGGTGGTGTAGGCAGCCGCTGCGTCCGCAGCGTCGGCGCGATGCGTGATCAGCCCGTCAAGCGACAGCCGCCCCTCGTCCAGCAGGCGACGCGTCGCCTCCAGGTCGGCGGGTTGCCATTCCGCGGCGATCCGCAGCCGCAGCTCCTTCATGAAGGCGGGCGGGAAAGCAAAGCTGATGGGCTGGGTGTAAAAGCCGCACAGCACGACCTCGCCACCCTTCGCCAGGCGCGGAACCAGGCTGTCCAGCAGCCCGGCCGCGCCCGAGGCATCCAGGATCACCCGGTAGTCGCGGCGCGGATCGTCTTCGGGGGCGATGACCTCATACCCTTCGGCACCGCTGCGGCGGGTGGCGTCGATTTCCCAGACCGTGGGGGCCGGGCCACCCAGCGCCAGAGTGATCCGGGCCAGAAGCCGGCCAAGCGTTCCATGTCCGACGACAAGGTCAGGCAGCGACCCACCGGCCAGCGCATGATGAGCGGTCGCGGCCAGGGCCAGCAGCGCGCCCCTCTCGGCATGCGCGGCATCCAGACGGGCCACGCGCGCCGCAGGCGTCACCAGCAGGGCCGAGGCCCCACCGAACAGCCCGCGCACGCCATCCTCGAAGCAGGTCGCCCCCGGAACGAAGACGTGATCGCCAACCCGCAACCCGGTTTGCCCACGCGTCTCTGCACTTCGCCAAAGCTTTCGTAGCCCGGAACCAACGGGTAGCCCATGCCCGGAAAGGGCGGCATCGTACCTTGCCAGAACAGCTTTTCGGTGCCGGTGGAAATCCCGGAATACCGCACCTTGACCACCACATCCCCGCTTGCGGGAGCCTTCAGTCCGACCTTGCCCAGTGTCAGGGACCGGGGACCAGAAAGGATGACGGCATGGGTATCCACGTGCTGGGGGCTTTCCTGACTCGGCGCGGTCTTCGCGTCTGGTGTCAGTCTAGCCTGACAGTTTGGTATGTCAAATTAATTGGACACTATTCCGTGCGACCCGTTGCAAAGAATTGGCTGGACACAGTCAGGGCTTCAGCGCCGTGACGACCGATGTCACGAACGGACGATCTCCTGGCCTGGTCCGGATGCCCTGAAACCCGGTTGCCCCAAGCACCGCCGCGATCTCGGCAGCCGACCTTGTGCGCCCGGTTCGCATCGCCAGCGTGTAGATCGCAAAGTAGACGTCCGTGGCGGGATCCGGTTGGCTGCCCCCCGACATCGGCTCGGAGACGAGGATCATCCCGCCGGACGGCAAAGCATTGAAGACCTTGGCAATCAAAGCGGCGATGCTGGCGTCCGAATGGTCGTAAAGCACCCGGATCAGACTGATCGCATCGGCTCCGTCCGGGAAGGGATCGGCGCGGAAATCGCCGGGGCAGAGCTGAAGCCGGTCGCGCAGCGAGGGCGGCACGGCGGCCAGCACGGCGGGCATGTCGAACAGGGAAAGGATCAGCCCCGGATGGACCTTCCCGACTTCGGCCAGGAAAGCCCCGGTGCCACCGCCCACGTCCAGAAGGTGCCGGCGATGTGTCAGGTTGACGAGACGCATCGTGTCCTCGGCCACCAGCACCTGGCTTTCCGCCATCAACCGGCTGTAACGCGCCGCCAGGCCTGCATCTTCCTGCGCCAAGGGGCCGAACACATAGGGCCAGAAGCCCGCCAGCCTTGTCTCGGTCTGCCCCCGGAAAAAGGCCAGCGGGTCGGCAAGGTCGCCGTAAAGCACATGGTGATGCCGCACCATCGGTTCCAGCCCCGGCACGGCCAGGAAGGCCGCCCCGCGCGGAGCAAGGTGCCAGCACCCCCGGCGGTCCCGGCGCAGAAGCTTCAACGCAGCGCCCGCCTGCAGCAGGACGACCAAAGCCGCGGGCGGCATGGCGCAGCGGCGGGAAAGGTCCTCGGTCTGCATCGGCCCTGCGGCCAGGAAATGCAGGACCCGGGCCTCGACCAGGGCCACCAAAGCCTGGCTTTGCACAAAGCCCGACAGGATGCCAAACAGCGCCTCACCCTCGCGGCGGGCCTTCCAGCGCAGGCCGGGGACCTTCGCCGCCAGCTTGTGAAAGCGCGGCGACAGCGCCAGTCGGGTCAGAAGTCCCAGCGCCTCGGGCCGCGCAGGCGGCGGGCGCGGCTCGGCGTTCATCTCGCTGCGGCCTCGGGCAGGACAGTCATCTTGCGCGCGTAAGCCGTGACCAGATTGGCCAGCATCGCCTCGCCCGGGCAGGAGGGGATCGAGGCGATCGCCCCGCCCAGGATGTCCTTCATATGCGCCATCGCGCCCTCGATCCCCATCGACGCGACCGCATTGGGCCGGAAATGCACCGCATCCTGCCCTGCGGGCTTGCCGGTCTGGTCCGAGGTCAGCAGCGCATCCTTCAGGTCGTCCGCCACCTGGAAGGCAGCGCCGATCCGGTCGCCAAGATCGGCCCAGGGCTCGGCCTCCTGCCCTGCTGCCACGGCGCCCATCTGCGTCGCCGCCACGAACAGCGCCGCCGTCTTGGCCCGGTGATAGGCCAGAAGATCGACCCTCGGCTCGCTTTCCCAGGCCTGCCCCGCACAGATCCCGAAGGGAGCGCCCGCGTGCCGTGCCAGAATGGCGGTCAGCGCAAGCGCCCGGTCAGGGGCCGCCCCACCGGCCCTGGCCAGCACGTCGAAGGCCAGCACGATCAGGCTGTCGCCGGTCAGGACGGCCAGCGGCTCGCTGAAGGCGCGGTGCAGCGTGGGCTTGCCGCGCCGCAGGTCGGCATCGTCGAAGGCGGGCAGATCGTCATGCACCAGACTGGCGCAATGCATCATTTCCAGCGCCACGGCGGCGGCGGTCGACAGGTCCGGCCGGTCGTCACCACAGGCTGCGGCCACCGCAAGAAGGATCGTCGGGCGAATTCGCGCCCCGCCCGGGAAGACGGCATAGGGAATCGCAGCCGACAGTCTTGGCGGCGCGTCCTTGCGGTTCAGGACGGCCAGGCTGTCGTGAAGCGCCTTTTCGATACGTTCGGCAAACGGCACGAGAAACTCCTTTGCGCAGGGGACGCAATGGTCCGTCGATTCAGTTCTGGGCCCGTCGCTTCAGTCTTGGGTCCGTCGCTTCAGTTTTGGGGCCGTCGATTCAGTTTGGCATTGCGGCAGGCATGTGTAAACTTGAATTTACACTATGCTGTCACGCCCAGATGACACGAGGCCCAAACCGATGCCCTCCCCCGACAGCAGAAGCCGGCCCCGTGCGGTCGTGATCGGCGCGGGGATGGGCGGGCTGGCGGCGGCGATCCGGCTGGCGGCCGGGGGCTGCCAGGTCACCGTGGTCGAGGCTGCCGACACCCCCGGCGGCAAGGCGCGCGCCCGCACGACCCAGGCAGGTCCCGCTGCGATGGGTCCCACGGTCCTGACCCTGAAAGCCGAAGTCGATGCGCTTTTCGCCCTCGCCGGCACCACGACCGAGGCCGAAATCTCTGTGACCCGCCTGCCCCGCCTTGCCCGCCACTGGTGGCCAGGCTCCGGCCCGCTGGACCTGTTCCCGGACCGCGAGGCCAACATCGAAGCGATTCGCGGCTTTGCCGGCCCGGCTGAGGCCGAAGGCTTCGCCCGCTTCGACACCCAGGCCCGCGCGCTTTACGAGGCCTTCGAGACTCCGGTGATGCAGGCAGCGAAGCCCGACCTCGGCGCGATTGCCCGGACCACGCTGCGCAACCCCACGCTCTGGCCCACAGTTCTGCCCGGCATGACCCTGGACCGGTGGCTGGGCCGGTTCTTCCGCGACCCGCGTCTGCGCCAGCTTTTCGGCCGCTACGCCACCTATGTCGGCGGCCGTCCCGCCCATACTCCTGCCGTCCTGTCCCTGGTCTGGCAGGCCGAGGCGCAGGGCGTCTGGGCCGTGACCGATGGCATCCAGGCGCTGGCCCAGGCCCTTGCCCGCAGCGCCGAAGCCCTGGGCGTGCGCTTCCACTACGCGACCAGGGCCCGCCGCATCACCCGCCAGTCGGGCCGCGTGAGCCTGGTCGAGACCGACCAGGGCCACCACCCGGCCCGGATCGTCGTCTTCAACGGCGACCCTCGCGCGCTGACCGACGGGCTGCTGGGCGAGGCCGCGCAGACCGCGCTCAAGCCCCCCGGCAAACCCAGCCTTTCGGCCTGGGTCTGGTCCTTCGCCGCCACGCCAGAAGGCCCCCGCGCCGCGGACCTGATCCACCACAACCTCTGCTTCACCGCCGATCCCGACGCCGAGTTCGGCCCGATCGGCGCGGGAAGGATGCCCCAAAGCCCCACCCTCTACCTCAACGCCCAGGACCGCGAGCTGGGACCCACCCCTGCGCTTGAACGCTTCCAGATCATCATGAACGCCCCCGCCACCACCTTGGCCAGGCGCCCCGACCACCCCGACGAGGACCGCACATGCCACGACCGCACCTTCCCGCCCCTGGCACGGATGGGCCTGACCTTCTCTCCCTCTCCGGGACCGGAGGCGCTGACCCGACCGCAGGATCTCGCGCGGCGGTTCCCGGCCTCGCTGGGCGCGATCTATGGCGCCTCGCCCGAGGGGGCGCTGGCGGCCTTCCGCGTCCGGTGGCGCGGACCAGCCTGCCGGGGCTGTATCTGGCGGGGGGCGGAGTGCATCCGGGGGCGGGGGTGCCGATGGCGCTTGTCTCCGGCAAGCAGGCCGCCTTGCAGGCGCTGAGCGACCTGACTTCAGCCTCGACGTCGGGCCGGACGGCTATGCCTGGTGGTATGTCGACGGGATCTCTGACGACGGAACGAAAGCCGTCTCGCTGATTGCCTTCATCGGATCGGTCTTCTCGCCCTGGTACAAGTGGTCCGGCAGGCGTCTGCCGCAGGACCACTGCTGCCTGAACCTCGTGACCTCGGGCCTGAACGGCCGCTTCACCATGACCGACCGGGGGCGATCCGCCCTGAAACAGTCCCCCGACCGGCTGGACATCGGCCCCTCCTCGGTCAGCTGGACCGGGCGGGAGCTGGTGATCGAGGTCAACGAATGGGGCGCGCCGCCGATGGTGACACCCGTCCGGGGCCGCGTCGTCCTGACCCCCCGGGCGGTCACGCAGACCGAGGTCTGGCTTACCCCCGACGGCGCCCATCTCTGGCGCCCCTTCGCGCCCATCGCCGACATCGAGGTGCAGCTGAGCCAGGGCCACAGCTGGCGCGGCCACGGCTATTTCGACGCCAACTTCGGCACTCGGGCGCTGGAGGCCGACTTCGCCTTCTGGACCTGGGGCCGCTACCCGCTGCGGGACCGGGCCATGTGCTTTTACGACGCCGAACTGCGCGACGGGCGGCACTTCGACCTGGCGGTCGAGATCACGCCCGACGGTCAGGTCCGCCGGACCACCGCCCCGCCCCGAACCCGCTTTGCGCGAAACCCCTGGGCCGTCCGCCGCGAAACCCGCGCCGATCCCGGCACGAAGCCACGCCCGCACCTGTCGCTTCTGGAAGCGCCGTTCTACTCGCGGGGCCTGGTCGAGACCCGGATCGAGGGCGAGACGACCATCGGCATGCATGAGGCGCTTGACCTGACCCGCTTCCGGTCGCCGCTGATCAAACCGATGCTCGCCGTCCGCGTCCCGCGCCGCGCGCGCTGGCCCTAGGTGGGGGCCGCGTCGGGGTTCTTCGCGACATCGGGGTTCAGGGTCATGACCGACCAGTTCAGCGCCCCGGCAATCGTGACCCAGGTCAGATAGGGCACGAACAGCAGGCCCGCGATCCAGTCCACCCGCCAGAACGCGACCAGCGTCGCGGCCACACCCAGCCACAGCAGCGACAGCACCACCATCCCGCCGCGCAGCCGCCTCAGCCCGAAGAAGACCGGCGTCCACAGGATGTTCAAACCCATCTGCACGGCAAACAGCGCCAGAGCGATCCCCACCGCAGGGTTCACCCCCGCCTGTCGCGCCACCCGCTCACCCGCCAGGGCAATGCAGATGTAAAGCGTGGTCCAGGCCACCGGGAACAGCCAGTCGGGCGGCGTCCAGCTTGGCTTGGCAAGGCTGCGATACCACTCGCCAGGCGAAAACATCGCGCCTGTGGCGGCCGAGGGCCCACATGCCAGAAGGAAGACAAGAAACACCCAGATATCCATGACGCCGATCCGTTGAAGTTTGTGCCGGAAAACGCCAGCACTCGCGCCGAGGTTCCTTAGAGTCTATCCGACGCAGATAGAAGCGTCGGATAGACTCTAAAGACCTGGTGGTCGCCTGTCTTTCGACAAAACCGGAGTCCATTTTTTTGGACAGGCTCTAGCCTGCCGCGCCGCGCCTGTCGCGTGCTTCCAGCTGGGCCAGGATACCAAGCAATGTCTCCGACCGCTGCGACCTGGGCGAACGTTGGCCCGCGGCCTCGACCAGGAAGGCCACCTCGGGCGCGGCCCTGGCATGCAGCAGCGCCGGACGCGGCATCACCTGGGTCAGCGCCGCCGACCCCGCCGCCCGGCCCATCAGCGCCAGCTTCTGCCCCCGGCTGGTCCGCGCGCGGGTCGTCACACTGTCATGTCCGGCCCGCGCCACCTCGGTCCCGATGGCGGCGTAGATATGCCGCGCCGCCGCGATCCCCAGCCGACAATCCGCCGGCAGCGAGGCTATCCCCGCCCCGGCCCGCCGGTAAAGCTCGTCCGCCACCGCCAGAAGCCGCCGCACCACCCGGGCCAGCGCGGCCGAGGGCCGGGGGTCCGCCAGGAACCGCTCCACGTCGATCCCGGCTTCGCCCAGCCAGTCCAGGGGCAGGAACAGCCGGCCGGCGCGGGCATCTTCGCCCACGTCCCGGGCAATGTTGGTCAGCTGCATCGCCAGCCCAAGGTCCGCCGCCCGCGCCAGCGCATCGGGGTCGCGCACCCGCATCAGCACGCACATCATCACCCCGACGCTGGACGCGACCCGGGCGCTGTAGGCGTTCAGCTCGGCAAGGCTTGCATAGCGCCGCCCCATCGCGTCCCAGGCCAGCCCTTCCAGCAGCGCATCCGGCAGCGCGCGCGGCAGGTCAAAGTCCTGGACCACCGCCGCAAAGGCCCGGTCCGAGGGCCGTGCCTCGGGCTTGCCCGCATAGATCAGGTCCAGCCGTTCGCGCAGCCGCAGGACCGCGCGGGCCTTGTCCTGCACTTCGTCCACGTCGTCGTCGGCCACCCGGCAAAAGGCATAGAGCGCCAGCGCCGGATCGCGCACCCGCGCCGGCAGCAGGCGCGAGGCCGCATGGAACGACAGGCTTCCGGTGCGGATCATCGCCCGGCAGGCCGCCATGTCCTGAGGCCCGATCATTCCGCCGCCATCCGCAAGGGGGCCGCCGCCCGGACCGGAGCATCCGGCACCAGCGTCGCCAGCACCTCAGCCGTGCCGATCACCCCCGGCACCCCGGCACCCGGATGCGTGCCCGCGCCTGCCAGATACAGCCCCGGCAGCTCCTCGGACACGTTGTGCGGCCGGAACCAGGCCGATTGCAGGATGCGCGGCTCCAGCGAGAAGCCAGCCCCGTGCGGCGACAGATAGCGGTCGCGGAAGGTGTCGGGCGTGAAGACCAGGCTTTCCGTCACCCGGCCCGTCAGGCCGGGCAGCAGGCGTTCCTCCAGCACTTTCAGCATCTTCAGGCGATAGGTCTCCTGCATCGCCGTCCAGTCCACCGGGTCCTTGTGGCCCAGATGCGGCACCGGCGACAGGACATAGAAGGTATCGTCCCCCTCGGGCGCGACGGACGGGTCGGTCACGGAAGGCCGGTGGACATACAGGCTCATGTCCTCGGACAGCTTGCCGGTCTGGAAGATCTCGCGGATATGCTCGCGGTAGCGCGGGCCGACGACGATCGAATGATGCCCGACCTCGGGCCACATCCCCCTGGTCCCCCTGGTCCCGAAATACCAGACGAACAGGCTCATCGTCCAGCGTGCGCGCCTCAGCCTGGGCGCGGTCCAGCGCTTGACCGGCTGCTTGCGCAACAGCCGCGTGTAGGTCGTCGCGGGATCGGCGTTCGACACCACCACCTCGGCCGCCAGCACCCGCCCATCCGCCAGCCGCACGCCCGAGGCGCGGCCCTTGGCGACCAGGATCTCGTCCACTTCGGCATCCTGCACCACGCGGCCGCCCTGGTCCTTGACCACCCCCGCCATCGCCTCGGCAATCGCCTGCACGCCGCCCATCGCGTAATGGACGCCAAACGCCCGCTCCAGATGGCTGACCAGCGCATACATCGAGGTCACGTGGAACGGATCGCCGCCGATGAACAGGGGATGGAACGACAGCGCAAAGCGCAGGCGTGGATCGCGGACCCGCCGCGCCGCATGGGCATGGACCGACCGGTCCGCCCGCAGCATCGCGAACCTGGGCAGGACCTTGAACAGGTCAACCAGCCTGTGCATCGACCTGCGGCCCAGATCCTCGAACCCGAACCAGTAGCGCGCCTCGGCGTCCTTCAGGAACTTGCGAAACCCCGCAAGATCGCCCGGCGACAGGCGCGAGACCTCGGCCTCCATCGCCGCATCGCCCGACCGCGCGGTAAAGCTGGAGCCGTCCTGCCACAGGATCTTGTAGAACGGGTCCATCGGCACCAGGGTCACGTCCCGGTCGAAGTCGCGCCCGCATGCGCCCCACAAGTCGCGCAGGCCCTGCGGCACTGTCACGATGGTCGGCCCCAGGTCGAACCGGTGGCCGCCCTGGCTGATCGACGACCCGCGACCGCCGGGCCGGTCCAGCCGGTCCACCACCGTCACCTGCCAGCCCTTCGCGCCCAACCGCATCGCCGAGGCGAGGCCGCCAAGCCCCGCGCCAATCACGACGGCCCGCCCGCGGCCATCCAGTTCAAAGGGCAGCGTATCGACCTGCCCGGACCGAGGATGCTGTGTCATTCCGTCAGTGTATAGTGTCCACCTGGATTTACAACTTTGCTTTTTTGCGCCGGAAAACAGGCTGATTTGACTTCCCTGCGGCTGCATTAAGTGTAATCCTGTCCTGACACATGCCCCGAGTCCTGGGCCGGAGGATCGCACCATTTCCGTTGCCACGCTCAGCCTGTTCCGTTTCGCGACGCCTGCCAGCCGGCTTTGGGTGATCGCGCAGATGGCGCTTGCGCGGCCGCGGCGGCTCTGGTCCGGGGCGCAGTTCGTCAAGCTGTGCGGCTCGGGCACCGGCGTCGGCTTCACGCCCCGGCCGAACTGGTCGGTCTGGGCGATCTTCGCCGTCTGGCCGGACGAGGTGCGCGCGCGCGACCTTATCGCCACGCATCCCGTCATCACCCGCTGGCGTGCCCGTGCCGCCGAAAGCTGGACGGTCTTTCTTGCCCCATACTCGGCCAGGGGCAGCTGGGCCGGGGTGAACCCGCTGACCGACACCACGGACGCGCAGGCGCACAAGGGCCCGATCGCCGCCCTGACCCGCGCCACCGTGAAACCGCAGCACGCCCCGGCTTTCTGGAAGCGCGTCCCCGACATCTCGGCCCGCATCGGCGCTGATCCGAACGTGCTGTTCAAGATCGGGATCGGCGAGGTGCCGCTGCTGCACCAGATCACCTTCTCGATCTGGCCCGACGCCGCCCGCATGGCTGAATTCGCCCGCCACATGGGCCCCCACGCCGCCGCCATGCAGGCCGCGCGCGACAACGGCTGGTTCGCCGAAGAGCTTTACGCCCGCTTCCACGTCCTTGGCACCCAGGGCAGCTGGAACCAGGTCGACCCCCTTGCCGGGGCCTGGGACACAGAAAGGCACGCCGCATGACCGCGCTTCACCGCAACCAGGCCACCCGCCCGCAACCGGCCTCCGGGGCCAAGCCGCCCTTCCCCTTCACCGCCATCGTCGGCCAGGACGACATGCGCCTGGCGATGATCCTCACTGCCATCGACCCGCTGATTGGCGGCGTCCTGGTGTTCGGCGACCGGGGCACCGGCAAATCCACCGCCGTCCGGGGCCTTGCGGCCCTCCTCCCCCCGATCCGCGCCGTCCGCGCCTGCCCGGTGAACAGTGCCGACCCCGCGCACTGCCCCGACTGGGCCGGGATCACCGACCCGACCATCGTGGAAAAGCCCACACCCGTCGTCGACCTGCCGTTGGGCGTGTCCGAGGACCGCGTCACCGGCGCCCTCGACGTCGAACGCGCCATCGCCCAGGGGGTGAAGGCCTTCGAGCCCGGCCTCCTCGCCCGCGCCAACCGGGGCTATCTCTACATCGACGAGGTGAACCTGCTGGAAGACCACATCGTCGACCTCCTTCTCGACGTCGCCCAGTCCGGCGAGAACGTGGTGGAACGCGACGGCCTGTCGATCCGCCACGCCGCCCGCTTCGTCCTTGTCGGCTCTGGCAACCCCGAGGAAGGCGACCTGCGCCCGCAACTGCTCGACCGCTTCGGCCTGTCGGTCCAGGTCCGCTCGCCCCGTGACATCGCCACCCGCGTCGAGGTCGTCCTGCGGCGTGAGGCCTACGAATCCGACCCCTTCGCCTTTGCCGCCAACTACGGCAAGGCCGAGGCAGACCTCCGCGCCGCCATCCTTGCCGCCCGCGCTGCCCTGCCCAAGGTCAAGACGCCCCGCGCGGTCCTGGAGGACTGCGCCGCCCTTTGCATCGCGCTTGGCTCCGATGGTGTCCGTGGCGAGTTGACCCTGCTGCGCGCCGCCCGTGCCTTGGCCGCCAGCGAAGCGACCGCGCAAGCCAGCCGCGACCACCTGCGCCGCATCGCCGCGATGTCGCTTGGCCACCGCCTCCGCCGCGACCCGCTGGATGAGGCCGGAGCCTCAGACCGGGTCTCCCGTGCCGTCAGCGAAACGCTCGCCTGATGACCTGGGCGCGCCTCGACCTCGCGTTGCGCGTCCTTGCCGTCGATCCGGTCGGCCTTGGCGGCCTCTGGCTCCGCTCTCGCGCTGGTCCGGTCCGCGACATCGCCACCACCGCCCTTGCCGCCACCCCCTTCGATCGCCCGCAACGCCGCCTCTCGGCCGCAATCGACGACCTCGCCCTGCTGGGGGGCCCCGATCCCGTGGCCACCCTCGCGCAGGGCCGCCCGGTCCGGCGCCCCGGCCTCTTGTCCGAGCCCGCCCTTCTTGTCCTGCCGATGGCCGAATCCGCCCCTGCTTCGCTTGCCGCACGTCTTGCGCAGGCTCTCGACACCGGCCACCACGCCCTCGTCGCCCTGGATGAGGCTGCCGAGGATGGCGAGGGCCTCCCGAGCAACCTCTCCGACCGCCTCGGGCTGTTCCTGAGCCTCGACAGCGAACGCGCGCCCCGGAAACTCCCCCGCCCCATCGGCCCCCGCACCCTGCGGAAAGCCCGCGCGGTCTACCCCCTCGTCGTCATGCCCCTCGACCTGACCCAAGCCCTCGCCACCCTTGCCGCCCGCCTTGGCATCACGTCCACGCGAGCCCTCCTCACCACCCGCCGCGCCGCCCGCGCCATCGCGGCCCTCGACGGTCGCCTGACCGTGACCGAGGACGACCTTGTCCTGGCGGCAGAACTCGGCCTTGCCCACCGCGCCCTGCCCGAGACAGAGGCAGCGCCTGACCAGCCCCCTGACCCCCCGCCCCCGGATCAGCCCGACACCCCGGACTCCCAGCCCGAAGAGCTGGACCTTCAATCCCTCGCCGAGCTTTTGATCGAGGCCGCGCAGGCCGCCCTTCCCCCCGACATCCTGGCCAAACTGCAAGCCGACCGCGCCAACCGCGCTGCACGGGGCGCCTCCGGCACCGGTGCCGCGAAAGCCGGCAACCGCCGTGGCCGCCCGCTTCCCTCGCGCCCCGGCCGCCCCGATGGCCGCTCCCGCATCGACCTCGTGGCGACGCTGCGGCAAGCCGCCCCCTGGCAGGTCCTGCGCAAACGCAGCGACACCCGCGACCGCGCCCTGATCGTCCACCGCTCCGACCTGCGGCTCAAGCGGTACCGGCAGGTCTCCGACCGGGTCCTGATCTTCGTGGTCGACGCCTCCGGCTCTGCCGCGATGGCCCGCCTTGGCGAAGCCAAGGGCGCCGTGGAACTGATGCTCGCCCAGGCCTACAGCCGTCGCGACCATGTGGCCCTCGTCGTCCTGCGCGGACTACAGGCCGAGTTGATCCTCCCCCCCACCCGCAGCCTTGTGACCACCAAGGCCCGGCTGCGCGGCCTTCCGGGGGGCGGCGGCACCCCTCTTGCCTCGGGTCTTGGCCTTGCGCTGGACTGCGCGCTGCGCGCCCGCCGTCAGGGAATGACACCCTCCCTCGCGCTTCTCACCGATGGCCGCGCCAACATCGCGCTGAACGGCCAGCCCGACCGCGCCCAGGCGCAAGCCGATAGCGAACGGATCGCCACCGCCATCCGCGCCGCCGGGATCGCCGCCGTCACGCTGGATGTCGCCAACCGCCCGCAACCGGCGCTGGCCCAGCTTTCGCAGATCATGACAGCCGCTATGTTCCGCTTCCCCGCGCCGACGCCCGGGCGATCGCCGCAACACTGGCCTGACATGACCCCCGCCGCCCTGCCCCCGGACTGGCCCTTCAAGGCCCAATCGAGCCTGATTTCCACAGGCCGCCAGCGCTTCTGGGTGGCCGACACCGGCCCACCCGCACAGTCCGGGGACGCGCCGACGCTGCTTCTCCTTCACGGCACCGGAGCCTCGGGCCACAGCTTCCGCCGCACCATCCCTGGCCTGAGCCGGACCTGCCGCACCATCACCCCCGACCTTCCCGGCCACGGTTGCTCGGCCACGGGCTTCTCCGGCCGCCTTGGGCTGGACGCGATGGCGGCGGACCTCTGGACCCTGTGCGACACGCTGCAAGTCCAGCCCAAGGCCATCATCGGCCACTCTGCCGGGGCTGCCATCGGCCTGCGCATGGCCGAGCTTCGCCCCGTCGCCCAGATCATCGGCATCAACGCCGCGCTGGGGGAATTCGACGGCGCCGCCGCCTTCCTGTTCCCGATCCTGGCCAAGGGCCTTGCGACCCTGCCCTTCGCCGCCTCGGCCATCACCGGCTTCTTCGGCCGCCCCGGCACTGTCGAACGCATCCTGACCGGCACCGGCTCTCCGCTCGACCCGGAGGGCCGCGCGCAATACCTGCGCCTGGTCCGCGACCCCGACCACGTGACAGGGGCCTTGGGCATGATGGCCGACTGGCGGCTGCAGGGCCTGCTGAACCGCCTGCCCCAGACCAAGGCGCACGTCACGCTGATCGCCTCGGAAGGCGACCGCGCCGTCCCGGCACAGGTCTCCATCGACGCAGGCCGCCGCATTCCCGGCGCAAGGCTGCACCTTGTGCCGAAGCTCGGCCACCTGGCGCATGAAGAGACCGAGGACGGGCTTTCGGCCCTGATCCTGGAAGTTCTCAAGCCCGACGGATCAACCGCGACCCCGCCCCGGACTTGATCCGGGGCCTCTTGGGTGACGGGAGGCCCCGGATCAAGTCCGGGGCAGGTCATCCTGAACATGCCGGGTCAGATCGATCCCGCGAGCTCGGAGCTTCTGAAGATCATCGCCGCGTGCTTTTCCAGGTAGATCCGCAGCCAGGGCGTGAACGCCTCCGGCCGCGCGGCAATCTCGGCCCGAAGGTCGTCCAGCGAGACCCAGCGCACCGCCTGCACCTCGCCCGGGTCCAGCTCCAGGTCCAAAGGCCAGCCGGCCTCGCCCAGGAAAACCTCGACCACCTCATGCTCGATCAGCGGCTCGCGCACCCCCGGCACCTCGGCGCGGTATTCCACCTGTCCGACATGCCGCAGGGCAAGACCGGAGATTCCCAGCTCCTGCCCCAGCCGCCGCGCCGCACACTCTGCCGCCGACTCGCCCCAGTTCGGATGGGTGCAGCAGGTGTTCGCCCACAGACCGGGAGTGTGATATTTCCCCGCCGCCCGCTGCTGGATCAGGATTTCCTGCCCGCGCAGGACAAAGACCGACACCGCCGGATGCCGCAGACCCTGCCGGTGCACGGCCAGCTTGCCCAGCGGGACCAAAGCCCCGGACGCATCCCAGGCCGGGATCGGCAGGTCTGGCTTTTCCATCACGACCATCTTGGACTGACGACTCCCATCAGGTGCATCACGTTCTTCAGCCCGATCTTCAGATGGGCCAGGGGGCGCGCCGCGACAAGTCTCTTGTTCATGTAGGCCTCGAAGGTCAGGCGCTGCACGTCGATGTCGTGGCACAGACTCACGAACCGCTCGCGCCGGTCGTCGCTGCGATAATACGCGTTCTGCATCGACCGCAAGACCTTGAACACCGTCCCGTGTTCTTTCAGGAACAGCTTGCGCGCCAGCTTCAGCTCGGACGCCTTGCCCGACCGCAGAAAGGCCTGAGCCGCCGTCGCCGCCGCCCGCCCCCCCGCCATCGCGTAGAAGATCCCCTCGCCCGAAGACGGAGCCACAACCCCCGCCGCATCCCCGGCCAGCACCACATCCCGGCCATTGTCCCAGCGGTCCAAAGGCTTCAGCGGGATCGGAGCACCCTCGCGCCGGATCGTCTCGCAGTCGGTCAGCCCCGCCATCGCCCGCAGGTCCGCGGTGGCCTGCTTCAGGTCGACCGTGCCGTCCTCGGTCCCCATTCCCACCGACGCCCTGTCGCCATGCGGGAAAACCCAGCCATAGAAGTCGGGCGAAATCTGCCCGTCATAGATCACGTCGCAGCGCACCGGGTCATAGCCGGCATTCGCCGCCGGAGCCTTGATGATCTCATGATAGGCGATGACATACGGGATGCTGTCGCCCCCCGGCACCTCGGCCCGCGCCACGCCCGACTTCGCCCCATCCGCGCCGATCACCACGCGGGCTTGCGACCGCTGCTCCTGCCCCGAGGCCTTCTCGCGCCAGACGACATGGGTGCCTGCCGCGTCCCGCTCGATCCGCAGGAAAGTCCCGGTCAGGCGTTCGGCCCCGACCATCCGCGCCCGGTCGCGCAGGAATTCGTCGAAATCCTCGCGGTCGACCATGCCGACATAGCCGCCCTCGATGTGGATATCGACCGCCCGGCCCGTGGGAGAGATCATCCGCGCCGTCTTGATCCGGGCCACGACCAGATGGTCAGGGATGTCGAAATCCCGGATCAGGCGGGGCGGAATCGCCCCGCCACAGGGCTTGATCCTGCCAGCGCGGTCGAGAAGCGCCACTCTGTAGCCCGCCCGCGCCAGGTCCTCGGCCGCGGTCGCGCCCGAAGGTCCGCCGCCCACCACGACTGCATCATACATTCTCATTCTCCTGGAACCAGTTGCGGCGCGGGCGACCGCAACCGGCCCCCGTCGATGATCCGCCAGGCCATCAGCCCGGCAGCGACAAACAAAAGCGCTTCAAGCGCGAAGACCAGTCCGAAGGCGTCTGCGTCGGACCCCGTCAGCCGCAGCGCATCGACCAGCGCCGCGCCGGCAAACCCGCCCAGCCCCTGAGCAATGGCCTGAGACGCGCCCCAGACGCCCATCCGCGTCCCCTCGCGCCCCTCGCGGCCCTGCCCGGCCAGCTGCATCATGGCCCCGATCGACGCAATGGCGAACATGCCGTTGAACACCCCCAGGATCGCGACGGCAGGCGTCAGAAGTCCGACCTGCAGCTGCCCCAGCGCCGCAATCACCGCCAGCATCAGTGCCGACCCAAGACAGCCGGCCGTGACCCAGGTGCGCAAGGACCCGATCTTCAACCCGCTGACCGCGATCCCCACCGCCAGCATGCCGACGAACATGCCCCCGTGCTGCGCGCCCGACAGGCTGGTGGATTGCCCCGGCGAGTAGGCGAAGACCAGCCCGGCATAGGGCTCCAGGATCAGCTCCTGCAGGAAGAAGGCGGTCATCGACAGGAAGATGAAGAGGGTGAAGACCCGCGTCCGTTTCTCGGCCCAGACCTCGGCCAGCCCCTGCCGCAGGGGCGTCACGTCCGGCAAGCGCGCCGGAAGCACCTGCCGCTCGATGCCGCGGATCGCCAGCGTGGTCAGCAGCACCGCGCCCACCGTCACGACGCCGACAATCGCCATCAGCCGGGCAGGCGAATAGGGGTCCAGCATGGCCCCGACCACCCCGCTGCTGACCGCAATTCCGAAGATCATCATCAGCCAGGTGATGGTTGCCGCCGCCGCCCGCCGCTCGGGCGCGCAACCGCTTGCCAAGAGCGCCAGCAACGAGGTCCCCGAGGCCCCCGCCCCCATCCCGATCAGCACATAGGCCAGAACCGACAGCGCCAGCCCGACGCCCTGCCCGGCGATCCCCAGCGCCACCATCCACGACGCCAGCGCCGCCCCCGCCGACAATACCGCCATCCCGCCGATGATGAACCGGGTCCGGTTGCCCTGCGCGTCCGACAGGAACCCCCAGCTTGGCCGGGTGATCTGGACGAAGGAATGCAGCGCCACCAGCGCGCCCGACAGCATCGCGGGCAAGGCCAGTTCCACCACCATCAGCCGGTTGAGGGTCGATGTCGTCAGCACCACCACCGCGCCAAGGCACAGCTGCACCAGCCCCAGACGGACAATCTGGGCCCAGGACAGCTTCATCCCATCCCCCGGATCGCAAAGGCGGAAATCATCATGCCGCAGACATAGAGCACCACGCCCGTCCCGTTGTACCAGGGCGCCTTGCCCTTGGGGTCGCGCAACAGCACCCGCATCGCCGCGACCTGAGCCAGAAGCAGCGCCATGACCGCCAGCGCATGCCAGGGCTGGCCCCAGATCACCAGCAAGGCCACGACCAGAAGCTGCGCCATGCCCATCACCGTGCAGGCGATCTTCGCGGCCACCTCCGGCCCCAGCACCACGGGCAGCGACCGCACGCCATGCTGACGGTCGCCCTCCAGCGCCTTGAAATCGTTCAGCGTCATGATCCCGTGCGCGCCAAAGGCGTAAAGCGCGGCGATCATCACGGTCTCGAACCTTGGCGCGCTGCCCAGCAGCACCGCCGCCCCGGTGAACCAGGGCAGGCCCTCGTAGGACAGGCCTACCAGACCCGGCCCCCACCAGCCCGACCGCTTCAGCCGGATCGGTTCCGCCGAATAGGCCCAGGCCGCGATGACCCCGACCGCCGTCGCCCCAAAGCCCCAGGGCCCCAGCATCCAGCCCACGACCAGCGACAGCACCGTCATCGCCAGCGCGATCCACAGCCCCCAGCGTCCCGGTATCCGCCCCGAGGGGATCGGCCGATGCGGCTCGTTCACCGCATCCACATGCCGGTCGCACCAGTCGTTCGCCGCCTGGCTCATCCCGCAGACGATGGGACCGGCCAGGACCATCCCCAGCAGCACCGTCGTCCAGTTCGCGCCCAAAGGCACGCCCGAGGACACGGCGCCACAAAGGTAGGCCCAGACCGGCGGGAACCAGGTGATGGGCTTGATCAGAGTAAGCATGGCACGGGGTTCCGGCCAGCTTTGCGGGGAGTGGATGAGTGCGTCGCTCATACTGTCAATTAAACCTGACACTCCCGAGTCTGGCAAGCTTTACATTGCCGCGGAAGACAGGTTGAAGCGGCGGGCAGCATCGCCGCCGGCGCGGCAGGTGAGCTTCGGCCCCCCCCCCGGCCAGACCAGCCGCCCATTCCCCCGGATGTCAGGCGACAGATCCGCATCTTCGCCCGCAGCGCGTCCGGCGCCCGGTCACAGGACAGGTCGTCGCGTCACCTGCAGACGATGCGCCCGGGCCCCCTTCCATGCAGGGGCACCCGTTCCGAGCAACGGCGTCAATCTGGCTTGACAGAATGAAGAGGAGGCCGATTGACCCGCATCAAGGCTGCGAAGTGTCGGTTTCCTTGTTCAGGATACCGAACTTGCGCAGCTTCACATAGAGCGACTGGCGCGACAGGCTGAGCAGCTCGGCCGCAGCCGCGCGGTTGTTGCCCGACATTTCCAGCGCCGCCTCGATGCACATCTTCTCGATGATCTCGGTCGTCTCGTCGACGATTTCCTTCAGCGTCGAATAGCCCACCAGCCGCATCACGTTGCGCAGGCCCTCGTTCTCGTTGCCCGTCGCGGGCCAGACAACCCGGTCTGTCACCACGGAATCGCGCGCGACAATGCCGATGATCTGCTTGCCGTTGTCCTGGAACAGGGTCGCCGACAGCTCGACCGAAACCTCGCCCATGTAATCGGTGTTCAGCCGCGTGCGGTAGTGGCGCAGGTGGCCCACGCGCTTGACGTTGTCCAGCAGCACCTTCAGGTCCACCGCGCCGCGCGACAGGAAATCGGAAAACGCCCGGTCGATCACGACCGAGGTGCTGTGACTGTCCGTCATGTGCAGGAAGGATTCGTTCGCGGCCTTGATCAGGCCATTCCCGTCCAGAAAGACGACGGCGTCGGTCCCCTTCTCGAACAGGTTCTGCATCATCAGGCTGCGGTCGCCTTCCCGCGACTGTGCGCTTTCCGACAGGCCGATCCGGCACAGCAGCAGCCGGTCGCGCGACGCGCGGAACAGTTTCGCACTGACCTTCACCCGCTGCGCCGTCCGGCGCACGTTGAGGTCGACAAAGCCGCCGTCATCATTCGTCGCGTTGCGGGACAGGGTCTCGATCAGCTCGCCCCGACGCCGGCCGTCGAATTCCTGCGCGATGGGCGAATTCAACAGATCGTTGCGCTGCGCCCCCAGAAGCCGCGAGGCCGAGCTGTTGAGGTCCACGATCCGCCCTGTCGTCTCCGAGACGATGAGCAGCGGGAACGAATTCTCTTCCATCAGCACGCGGTAACGGGTCTCCAGCTCGCGCTGCGCCTCGTGGTCACGGCCGATGGCGCGATGCGCCTGGACCAGCTGCTGCTGCACCTCGGCCAGCGGGCGCAGGTCGCGGCCCAGCATCAGAAGCGTATCGGTCCCCGGCAGGCGGCGCAGGATGTAGCGGACCGGGAATTCGTATTGCACCGGCCCGGCGTGGTTCAGCTCCAGCGCCGATCCGCTGTCCGGCCCCGCCAGGCGGGTGGACAGCTTGGCCCAGCTTTCCTCGGCGAAGAGCGACTGCAATTCCCGCCCCTCCCAGCCCGAGACCATTGCGGCAAGGCCCGACTGCGGGGCGGTCAGCACCCGTTCGACCAACCGCTCCGGCGTCACCACCAAAGTCAGGTCCGATCCTGCGCTTACCAGATCCAGAACCGCGTTTCGTGCGGCCGGATCGGCAGGCAGAACCGTCATGGAGAACCCGTCATTGGTCAACTCCCGTCCCCTTTCAACAAAGCCTGGACGATACTGCCTTGGCTTCTTTTCCGGTCCCGGTCAGGCTGGCGTCCGTCGCGACAGGCATCATACTCGGACATAAGAGCGGAAACATGGCGCACAACCCGGTCCGCGCCGGTTTCTTTCAGCAGCAGCGCATCTTCCACCGGAATGGCCCCGCCGACAAGGATGCACATTTCGTCCTTCCGCGACAAAAGGCGCAGGGTCCGCACCAGGCCCACCGCAGAGTCCAGCGCCGCCGTGCAGCCGACGGAAACCACCGCCAGGTCGAACCGGTTCGCCGACAGCAGCTGCGTCAGGTCCCGGGGCATCGGCGCCACCCGGACCATCGCACTGAACCCTGCCAGCCGCAGCTCCAGCGCCAGGACCATTGCGCCCAGCGTGTGCTGGTCGGCCTCGGCCACCAGGACCAGGGCTGACGGCCCCGTCACCGGCCGCACTTCGGCCAAAAGCTCGTCGACACGGCGCACAACGGCGTGCAGCTTTTCGGTGCCAAGCGTGACGTCGATGAAGCTGACGTCGTCGGCGGCCCACCCTGCCCCCAGCGCCCGTGCCGCTGCGGGGACGTAAAGACAGGCGACCGCGGCCGGGTCGATCTGCCGTGCGATCATCTCGGCAAGCAGCACGGCGGGATCGATCGAGCGGGCCTCTCGCAAGACCCGCAGAAAGTGGTCAAGATGGTCTTGCCCCACCACGGCGCATTCCTGGTCGCGCACCGACACCAACCGACCCAACGCCTCCTTCGCAAGCCCAGCAAACCAATCGAGGCCAATCAGGCCATCCTGGGCTTCCGGTATACCATTGTCTCGCATCGGCGACCCTCCTTGGGTCCTGCCGCAGATGCCGGGGCACGATAGCACTGTGTGTGTGCAATTGAAAGCCTTCGACTCGGCGCCTCCATGACACCCTAAACTGCGCGACATGTCCACTCAAATTGACACTTACCCCCAAACCCGCCGCGCCTTTGTGGGTAAAATGCTGATCTGGTTACGGGAAATTCCAGTCTGCCCGCTCAACGGAACAAGGGCGGACAGGCCGGGCATTGGCTGATTTTTTGGCATGATGTGTAAATCTACATTGACAGATAGTGCTGCCTGACTACTCTGAGTGTAAACGCGGCACATGCAGAGGCGTAGGGAATGTCCGATCCGGCCTCACTGAAATCCTCCAGACCACTCTACACGCCCAGCCAGCGCGCCCGCCGGGATGCAACGGTCTGGACCACTGTCCAGGGTGTCCTCGCCCCGCTCCAGTTCCTGGTCTTCGCCGTCTCGCTTGTCCTGGTGCTGCGCTACCTGCTGACGGGGGATGGCTACGGCGCGGCTAC
>PNNE01000204.1 GCA_013824055.1 Rhodobacter sp.
ACCTCTCCGGTGCGGTCGAGGTTGACGTCGATGCGTTAAGCGACGGTAAAGCCGTGCATGTCGCTGGAATCATGGAACATATCGAGGAAGCGGGCGTCCACTCCGGCGATTCGGCCTGCTGCCTGCCGCCGCACCAGCTGTCTGCGGAAACCGTCGAGGAGCTGAAGCGCCAGACCGTCGTCATGGCCCTTGCTCTCAACGTCGTCGGGTTGATGAACGTGCAGTTCGCGATCAAGGACGGGGTGATCTACGTCCTGGAAGTGAACCCCCGCGCCAGCCGCACCGTGCCCTTCGTGGCCAAGGCCACCGACAGCGCCATCGCCAGCATCGCCGCCCGCCTGATGGCCGGTGAGCCCTTGTCGAACTTCCCGCTGCGCGCGCCCTACCCCGCCGGCGTCGGCCCCGACACCGACCTGCCGCTGGCCGACCCGTTGACGCTGGCCGACCCGAACACCCCCTGGTTCAGCGTCAAGGAGGCCGTCCTCCCCTTCGCCCGCTTCCCCGGCGTCGACCCGGTGCTTGGCCCGGAAATGCGCTCGACCGGCGAGGTGATGGGCTGGGACCGCACCTTCGCCCTGGCCTTCCTCAAGGCCCAGATGGGCGCCGGCACGATCCTGCCCGAAACCGGCCGCGTCTTCCTGTCGGTCAAGGACATGGACAAGACCGAGGCCCTTGCAGCCGCCGCCCGCGACCTTGTGGCGATGGGCTTCGTGATCGTCGCCACCAAGGGCACGGCCCAATGGCTCGCCCAGAACGGCGTGACCGCCGAGCCCGTTGCCAAGGTCTACGAAGGCCGCCCGAACATCGTCGACCGGCTGAAGAACAACGACATCGCCCT
Source organism: Rhodobacter sp. (assembly GCA_013824055.1). Taxonomy (GTDB): domain Bacteria; phylum Pseudomonadota; class Alphaproteobacteria; order Rhodobacterales; family Rhodobacteraceae; genus Tabrizicola. Next base: position 839 of record PNNE01000204.1, read on the forward strand.
GGTGATGAACACGACCGAGGGCACCCAGTCCGTGTCCGACAGCCGCGACATCCGGCGGGTCGCGCTGATGGACAAGATCCCCTATTTCACCACCGCTGCGGCGTCAGTGGCGGCGGTGGCGGCCATGAAGGCGCGGGGCGAGGGCTATGGGGTTAGGACGTTGCAGGGGTGAGATGCAGCCCTCGCCCGATCGACCTTGCCATGAAGAGGGCTGACCGACGAGGGTCTATGTGATCATCCGGGATGGAACAAGTAGCGTTAGGGTGTCGCTCGCCCGATTTGTCCCGCGACAAATCGGGCCGCGCCTGCCTGCCCCTGGCAGGCGCGTTTCCGCGCCTGCCCAGTCAGGCGCACCCCGATTTCCAAGCGTCCAGACAAGCTGAAAACCCCTTGCCTTCCGGCTTGCGCCTCCAGGCAATCGGGTCGGGCGACTGTCCACTGGACAGTCGCTTTTCCGACCCTCAAGCCCGCCATTCTGACAAAATCCAAACCTTAACACCATCATAACGTCCACGACCAACCCCCTGAAATCCCTCACGGCCCCCGCCCCGTCCAACGTGGGCACCCCTCCCCCCAAGGTCGCTTTCCGCCCCCAACCCGTCCCCTCCGGCTTGGAAAGCCCGGCCCGGCCCGCTAATCTCCGACCCCAAAGGAGACCCCGATGACCCGCGAGACGACCCTTTCCCTGATCCGCCGCTATTACGACGCCTTCAACGCGGGCGATCCCGAGGGGATGCTGGCCTGCCTGACCGAGGACGTCGAGCACCGGGTGAACGAGGGCGGGCACCGGATCGGCAAGGCGAAGTTCCGCGAGTTCTGCGGCCACATGGGCGTCAGCTACCGCGAGCAGCTGCGGGACCTGACGATCTTCGCCACCGACGACGGCAGCCGCGGGGCGGCCGAGTTCGTGGTCCACGGCGAGTATCTGAAGACCGACCCCGGCCTTCCGCACGCAAAGGGCCAGACCTATATCCTGCCCGCCGGGGGGTTCTTCGAGATCAAGGGCGGCCTCATCAGCCGCATCACCACCTTCTACAACCTCAACGACTGGACCCGGCAGGTCAGCCGATGAACATCGACGAGATCGAGGTCCGGGTCCTCAAAGGCTCCGACCTGGAGGCCGCCCTCGACGGCGTGGCGCAACTGCGGATCACCGTGTTCCGGGACTGGCCCTATCTCTACGACGGCTCGCTGGACTACGAACGCGAATACCTTTCCACCTACCGCGACAACCCCGGCGCGCTGCTGGTGGGGGCGTTCCACGATGGCCAGCTGATCGGCGCCTCGACCTCGACCCCGATGGAGGACCACGCGGCGGAATTCTCGGCCCCGTTCCGCGACCTTGGGCTGCAGCCGGACAACATCCTCTATGGCGCGGAATCCGTCCTGCTGCGCCCCTATCGCGGCCTTGGCCTGGGCCACCGCTTCATCGACCTGCGCGAGGCCCATGCCCGCGACCTGGGCCGCAGCCATGTTGCCTTCTGTTCGGTGATCCGGCCCGACGACCATCCGGCCCGCCCCGCCGAAGCGCGCACCAACGACGCTTTCTGGCTTGGGCGCGGGTATGAGACGCTGCCCGGCGTCGTGGCGCGGTTCAGCTGGAAAGACCTTGGCGACAGCGTCGAGACCGAAAAGCCCCTGCAGTTCTGGATGCGAAAGCTCTGACGGCTATTTCACGTCCAGGTGGATCGCCCGCCGGTAAGCCCGCTGCCCGTAAAGCAGGGCCGACCCGCTGCCCGACAGCCGCACCATGTTGACGCGCCCGATGATGACGTGATGCGTCTCCCACAGAAGCGCGGTGGCAAGGCGACATTCGAAGCTGGCGGTGGCCCCGGCCAGCAGGGGCTGGCCAATGTCACCGGCAGCCCAGTCCACCCGGTCGAAACGCTCGGCCCGGTCGGTGGCGCTGCGGCCGGCGAAGAGGTTCGCGATCTCTTGCTGGTCCTCGGCCAGAAGGTTGGCGCAGAAGGCACGGTTCTGCAGGATTGCCGTCGCCGCCGGGGATTGCCGGTTGATGCAGACCAGCAGCGAAGGATGCTCGCCATCGGCCGAGACCGAGGTCAGCGAAGACACGGTGACGCCCGCGCGCCCGCCCTCGCCATCGGTGGTGGCGACGGCGACGAAGGTGGCCGCGCGGCTCATGCCTTCGACGAAGGCGGCGCGGAGGTCGGCAAGTTCAGGCATCTGGCATCCCGGCGTTTCGGTCTTGGCTGGACGCAACCGCCCATCCCGATGATGTAAGCCGAGAACGCGCCGGGAAAATGGCAGGTGCCTTGACCCGGGAAGTATTTCTTGCGCGCAGGAAGGCGATCAGCGGGGTCGCACCTCGCAAGCGGATCGCCCACCCAGATCGTCCAGGATCGGACAGTCTGCCCGGTCATCTCCGGCGCAGGAATGGACCAGGTGTTCCAGCGCCGCCTTCATCTCCTGCATCTCGCGGATGCGCGCTTCCAGGATCTGGACCTGAGCCTCGGCCAGGTGCTTGACGTCCGCGCTGGCCCGGCCGCGGTCGCGCCACAGCGCCAGCAGGTCCGCCACCTTCTCCATCGGAAAGCCCAGGTCCCGGGCCCGGCGGACAAACCGCAGGATCTGCACGTCCTTCGGGCCATAGGTCCGGTAGCCCGATACCGTCCGGCCGGCCGGGGGGATCAGGCCGGTTTGCTCATAGTAGCGGATCATCTTCGCCGACACGCCGCTGGACGCAGCGGCTTCGCCGATGTTCATCATGCGCGGGCTCCATAGCGTTTCAGCCGCAGGGCGTTGGTCAGGACAAAGACCGAGGACATTGCCATCGCCCCGGCGGCCAGCACCGGGGACAACAGGATGCCGAAGGTCGGGTACAGCACCCCTGCCGCGACGGGGATCAGCGCGGCGTTGTAGGCGAAGGCCCAGAACAGGTTCTGCTTGATGTTGCGCATCGTGGCGCGCGACAGCCCGATGGCATCGGCCAGCGCGGGCAACCGGCCAGAGACCAGCACCACATCCGCCGCCTCGATGGCGATGTCAGTGCCGGTGCCCATCGCGATGCCCACATCGGCCTCGGCCAGGGCGGGCGCATCGTTGATCCCGTCTCCGGCAAAGGCCAGCGCGCCCTCGGCCTTCAGCTTGCGGATCACTTCGACCTTGCCCTCGGGCGTCACCTCGGCCACCACCTCGTCGATGCCAAGGTCGCGCGCGATGGCCCGCGCGGTCCGGGCGTTGTCGCCCGAGATCATCGCAAGCCTCAACCCCATCGCCTTCATCGCGGCAATCGCCGCGGGGGTCGTCGGCTTCACCGTGTCGGCCACCGCAAGGAGGGCGACGGCCTTGCCGTCCCGCGCCGCGTAAAGCGGGCTTTCGCCGCGGTCGGCCAGACGTTCGGCCTCGGGCAGGAAGGCGGCGATGTCCACGCCACGATTGCCCATCTCGCGCGCCGAGCCGAGTGCGATCTCCGCCCCGGCAACCCGCGCCGAGACGCCGTGGCCAGGCTTGGCCAGGAATCCCTCGACCGCAGGCAGCGCCAGACCCGCTGCCGCCGCGACGATGGCGCGGGCGACGGGATGTTCCGACTGCGCCTCGACTGCCGCCAGCACCGGCAGAAGCGCCGCTTTCGTCTCGCCCTCGGCGGGCTGGAAACTGGTCAGCACGGGCTTGCCCTCGGTCAGCGTGCCGGTCTTGTCGAAGGCCACCACCTGCACGCCCTGCAGCGCCTGCAACGCCTCGCCCTTGCGGAACAGCACGCCCAGTTCCGCCCCCCGCCCGGTCCCGACCAGGATCGAGACCGGGGTCGCCAGCCCCATCGCGCAGGGGCAGGCGATGATCAGGACCGCCACGGCATTGACCAGCGCCATCGGCAAGGACGGCGCAGGTCCGAACACCAGCCAGACCAGGAAGGTCGCCAGGGCCAGGGCCATCACCGCGGGCACGAACCACAGCGTCACCTTGTCGACCAGCGCCTGGATCGGCAGCTTGCCGCCCTGCGCCGCCTCGACCATGCGGATGATCCGCGACAGCATGGTGTCCGCGCCGACCGCGACGGCCTTGATCACCAGAGCACCGGTCTGGTTCACCGTCCCGCCGATCACCCGGTCGCCCGCGCGCTTTTCGACCGGCAGCGGCTCGCCCGTGACCATCGATTCGTCGATCCAGCTGGCCCCCTCGGCGACGCGGCCGTCGACGGGCACCCGCTCGCCGGGCCGCAATTCCAGCAGGTCCCCGGTCCGCACCTCGGCCACGGGCAGGTCGCGGACCTTGCCCTCGCGGCGAACATGGGCGACATCGGGCTGCAGGCCGATCAGCCGCTCGATCGCCCGCGATGAGCGGCCCTTGGCGCGGGCCTCCAGCAACCGGCCAAGCAGGATCAGGGTGACGATCACCGCGGCGGCCTCGAAGTAGACGAGGACCGATCCCGGCGGCAACAGCGCGGGCTGGAAGGTCGCCAGCGTCGAATAGGCCCAGGCCGCACCCGTGCCGACCGCGACAAGGCTGGACATGTCGGGCGCGCCCTTCACGAGCGCGGGGAGGCCACGCAGGAAGAACCGGCGGCCGGGACCGGCCAGAACAATCGTCGTCAGCACGAACTGGATCAGCCAGCTTGTCGTCTGGCCGATGGTTCCCATGATGAAATGGTGAAAGGCCGGGATCATGTGCGACCCCATCTCCAGCACGAAGACCGGCAGGGTCAGCGCGGCGGCAAGGACCATGTCGCGGGTCAGCCCCTCGGCCTCGCGCTCGCGGCGTTCGGTCACGGTTTCGGCTGCGGCGGTGGCAAGGCGGGCGGCATAGCCCACGGCCTTGACCGCCTGGATCAGGGCAGCGGGGTCGGCCACCCCCTCGACCCTGGCGCTTTCCGTGGCGAGGTTGACGTTGGCCAGCGTCACCCCCGGCACGGCCTGCAGCGCCCGTTCGACCCGCGCGACGCAGGAGGCGCAGGTCATACCCTCGATGGTCAGGTCCTGGGCGGTGGCCGGAACGTGGTAGCCGGCCGTCTCGATGGCGCCGATCAGCAGGTCGGGCGGGGCGACGCCGGTGATCTCGGCGGTTTCGGTCGCCAGGTTCACGGCAGCGGCGCTGACCCCAGGCACGGCCTTCAGCGCCCGTTCGACGCGCCCCGCGCAAGAGGCGCAGGTCATGCCGGTGACGGGCAGGGCGAGCGTGGTTTCGACTGATGGAGCGGTCATGGTCCGATCCTCCTTGATGGTCAGGACCTTCGCTCTATAGACCTTCCCACGATGGGAAGGTCAACCCCCTGACGAGGTCTTTCTGCCGCTGTGCCCGGAAACCGCCCACAGCGCGGGTTGGGCCGCGGGCCACCGCCAGCGCCCCATGAGGCTGACCGCCTGATCTGCGCGCATCGCCGCAGGCGGCAGCTGTCATGAAACCTTCATTGGACACCGAAATTCATTTCCAGCAATCTGGAATTATGGAACAGACTTCCGCCAGCCATGCCTTTGCGACCCTTGGCCATCCCGGCCGCCTGGCCGTGTTTCGCCTGCTGGTGCGCTTTGCACCGCAGGGCGCAAGGCCGACCGAGATCGCTGCGGCCCTGGGGCTGAAGCAGAACACCCTGTCGCACCATCTGGCCGACCTGACGGGCGCGGGCCTGATTTCGGTGACCCGCCAGGGCAGGTCGCTGCTCTATGCCGTCGATCTGGACGCGACCGAAGCGCTGATCGGCTATCTCGCCCTCGATGTCGGGCGGGGGCGACCCGACCTTCTGTCCCCGCTTCTTGCCGCCAGGAAGGACGCCGCAATGCGCGATGCCGATTTCAACGTGCTCTTCATCTGCTCGGGCAACTCTGCCCGGTCGATCCTTGCCGAGGCGCTCTTGCGCGACCTGGGCCAGGGCCGGTTTCAGGCCTTTTCCGCCGGCATCCGACCGGGAAGCGAGCTGAACCCCTTCGCGCTGGACATCCTGCGGCGCAACGGTCACGACATCACGGGCCTGCGCTCCAAGCATGTCTCGGAGTTCCAGACACCCGGCGCCCCCGTGATGGATTTCGTCTTCACCGTCTGCGACACCGCCGCAGCCGAAGAGTGCCCGCCCTGGCCCGGCCAGCCGATCACCGGCCACTGGGGCCTGCCCGACCCGGTGAAGGCCACCGGCACCGATGCGGAAAAGGCGCTGGTCTTCGCCCGCACCTACGCCGCCCTGCGCCGCCGGATCATGGCCTTCGTCGAGTTGCCGTTCCAGTCGCTGACGCGGCTCTCGCTGCAATCCCGCGTCGACGCGATCGCTTCCGACCACGACGCAAAGGCCTGATCCCGTGCCCCGCATTGCCCTGAACGGCCTTGGCCGGATCGGAAAGCTTGTCCTGCGCGACCTTGTCGACACGGGGGCCGGGGGCGAGATCGTGCTGCTCAACGATCCCGTCGGCGACGCCGGACAGCACGCCCTGCTGATGGAGTTCGACTCGGTCCACGGTCGCTGGCGGACCCCGGTGGCGGCAGCGCCCGACGCGCTGGTCCTGAATGGCCGACCGATCCGCCTGACCCATCACCGGACCATCGAGGCCTTGCCCCTGGCCGAGCTTGCGGTCGATCTGGTGATCGACTGCACCGGCGCCGTCAAGACCGCGGCCAAGGTCGCACCCTATCATGCGGCGGGTGTGAAGAAGGTCGTCGTCAGCGCGCCCGTCAAGGATGGCGGGGCGCTGAACCTGGTCTACGGGGTGAACCATCACCTCTACGACGGCAGCCAGGCGCTGGTGACGGCGGCCTCTTGCACGACGAACTGCCTCGCCCCGGTGGTCAAGGTGATCCACGAGGCGCTTGGCATCCGCCACGGCTCGATCACCACGATCCATGACGTGACCAACACCCAGACCATCGTCGACCGCCCGGCCAAGGACCTGCGCCGCGCCCGGTCCGCACTCCTGAACCTGATCCCGACCACGACCGGCAGCGCCACGGCGATCACGCTGATCTACCCCGAACTCAAGGGCCGGCTGAACGGCCATGCGGTCCGGGTGCCGCTTCTCAACGCCTCGCTGACCGATTGCGTCTTCGAGGTCGAACGGCCCACCACTGCCGAAGCGGTGAACGCGCTGTTCGCCGCGGCTGCGGCTGGCCCGTTGCAGGGCATCCTGGGCTACGAGACGCGCGCCCTGGTGTCTTCGGATTTCACCAATGACCCGCGCTCTGCCATCATCGACGCGCAGTCCACGATGGTCGTCAACGGGACGCAGGTGAAGATCTACGCCTGGTATGACAACGAATGGGGCTACTCCTGCCGCCTGGCCGATGTCGCCCGCATGGTCGCCGGATCGCTGTGAGTGCCACGAACCCCCTGCGCGCCTATGCGGCCGTCACGGCGGCCTACTGGGCCTTCATGCTGTCGGACGGCGCGTTGCGGATGCTGGTGCTGCTGCACTTCAACGCCCTGGGCTTCACGCCGATCCAGCTGGCCTGGCTGTTCCTGCTGTACGAGGTCGCGGGCATCGTCACCAACCTGGGCGCGGGCTGGCTTGCCGCCCGCTTCGGCCTGGCCGCGACGCTGTACGGCGGGCTTGCGCTGCAGATCGCTGCGCTGATCGCCCTGGCGCAGCTGGACCCAGGCTGGAGCATTGCCGCCTCGGTCGCTTTCGTCATGGCGGTTCAGGGGGTGTCGGGCGTCGCCAAGGACCTGGCGAAGATGTCGTCGAAATCGGCGGTCAAGCTTCTGGCCCCGACCGAGGCCGGGGGGCTTTTCCGCTGGGTCGCCGTGCTGACGGGGTCCAAGAACGCGGTCAAGGGGCTGGGGTTCTTCCTGGGCGCGGCGCTCTTGGCCGTGCTGGGCTTCACCACGGCGGTCTGGGCAATGGCGGGCGTGCTGGCGGCGATCCTGATTGCGGTGGTCCTGTTCCTGCCCTCGGGCCTGCCGGGGCGGATGAAGGCGGACGCGGCCTGGGGCGGCTGGCGGTCCAAGGACGCCCGCGTCAACCGGCTGTCGCTTGCGCGCCTGTTCCTGTTCGGCGCACGGGATGTCTGGTTCGTCGTGGGCATCCCGGTCTATTTCCAGTCCGTCCTGTCCGACGGCACTGCCGAAGGGCGGCGCGAGGCCTTTTTCCTGATCGGCGGGTTCCTCGCGCTGTGGATCATCGCTTACGGCGCCGTGCAGGCGGCCGCCCCCCGAATTCTGGGCGCGAAGGGCCAGCCCGAGGCTGAAACGGTGCGGAAGGCGGTCGGCTGGGCCGGTCTTCTGGTGCCGATCCCCTTCCTGCTGGCCGGGGCCGCATGGGCCGCCGAGGGGCCCGCGCCCTGGCTGACAGCGACGCTGATCGGCGGGCTGCTGGTCTTCGGCCTGGTCTTTGCGATCAACTCGTCGGTCCATTCCTACCTGATCCTTGCCTTCGGGTCGGCTGAAAGGATCACGCGGGACGTGGGCTTTTACTACATGGCCAATGCCGCTGGCCGCCTGGTCGGGACAATGCTGTCCGGTCTCAGCTACCAGCTTGGCGGGCTGCCGCTGTGCCTGGCCACCGCGGGCGCGATGGCCGCCGCCAGCTGGCTGGCGGCCCGGCGGCTGCTTGCCCGGCGGCTGCTTGCTAGGTGACGAAGGCGAAGGTCTTGTTCAGCGGCAGCTCGCGCGCGCGGGTGCCGGTCAGGTCGAACAGCGCGTTCGCCAGCGCCGGAGCCGCCGGGGGCGTCCCCGGCTCGCCCACGCCGCCGATATGACCGAAACTGCCGTTGTTCTGCAGAACCCTGACCTCGAACCGCGGCGTGGCATGCATCCGCAGCGCGTCATGGTCCGGGAAATTCTGCTGAACGACCGCCTGGTCGGCAAAGGTGATCTCTTCCTGCACGGCTGCCGACAGGCCAAAGACCATCCCGCCGGTCATCTGCGCCTCGACGATGGAAGGGTCCATCGCAAGGCCGGGGTCGCAGGCGATCCAGGCGCGGGTCATCCTTATGCCGCCGGGGGTCTGCTCGACCTCCACCACCTGCGCGACCGGGGTGCCGAAGGAATAGCAGAACGCCACGCCGCGCCCGAAACCGGGCCGCTTCAGGCCGTCCCAGCCCGACATCTCGCGCACGGTTTCCAGCAGGCGGGCCGAGGGCGCGTGGGTGTCCCGCATCAGCTCCAGCCGGAAGGCCAGCGGATCGGCCTTGGCGGCATGGGCAAGTTCGTCGATGAAGCTTTCCAGGAAGAAGGCGTTCATCGAATTGCCCACCGACCGCCAGAAACCCAGGGGCACGGTCAGGTCGGCGACATGGCCGTCGTAGCGGTAGTGCGGCAGGCCGTAGGGCTGGTCGAAGCCGCCCTCGACCGTGGCGCGGTCCGGGCCGGGAGGCGCGAAGCCGATCAACCGCGTCAGCGCGCTGCGTGTGGCCGAAGGCGCCGCCGTGCGCCCCCAAAGTGCTGTGGCCTTGCCGTTTTCGACCCGTCCCGACAGCCGGGCGATGGCGGCCGGACGGTAGAAGTCCTGGCCCATGTCCTCTTCGCGGCTGTAGGTCAGCTTGACCGGAGTGTCGGGCATCGCCGCCGCCACGCGGGCGGCCAGCACGGCGGGCACCGGATCGGTGCGGCCGCCAAAGCCCCCGCCCATGACCGGCGTGTGCAGCGTCACCCTGTCCGACCCGATCCGCAGGGCACCGGCGATGGCATCGCGGGTCATGATCGGGGCCTGGTTGCCGCACCAGACCTCGACCGAGCCGTCGGCCTTGACCCAGGCCGTCGCGTTCAGCGGTTCCATCGAGGCGTGGGCCAGGAAGGGGATGCGGTATTCGGCCTCGATCACGTCGCCCTTGGCCAGTTCGGCCTCGACATCCCCCTCGTCGCGCAGGCGCGAGTCCGGTTCGGTGGCGAAGGCCGCCTCGATCCGGGTCAGCATGGCGGCGGTGTCGGCGGGATAATCCGCCTCGCCCCACTGGACATCGACCAGTTGCGCGGCCTGGATGGCTGTCCAGGTGTTGCTGGCGATGACGGCAATGCCGTTACCCAGTCCGACCACCTGCTCCACCCCCGGCAATGCCAGCGCCGCGGCCGGGTCAAAGCTGGTCATCGCCCCGCCGCGCCGCGGGTTCATCCGGACGGTGGCGAACTTCATCCCCGGCAGCACGATGTCGATTCCGAAGGTCTCGGTCCCCGTCGACTTCGCCACCATGTCCAGCCGCGGCATCGACTTGCCGACATAGCGCCAGGTCGAGGGGTCGCGCAGCGCCACGTCCTCGGGCACCAGGTCCGCCGCCTCGGCGGCCAGCTCGGCATAGGTGAAGGTCTGCGCGCCGATCACCTTGCCGCTCTCGGTTCGCAGGGTGTCCGGGGCGACCCCCAGCCGCCTTGCCGCCGCGGCCTTCAGCGCCTCACGCGCGCCGGCCCCGGCCAGACGCATCTGCACGAAGCCGCCAATGGCCCCGGTGGATCCACCCGTCAGCTGCATCGAGAAGATCTTCGGCACCGCCGCCAGGATCGCGTTGTGCGATCTGGGCTGCTGCGAGAGCCGGAAATCCGGCTCGTTCGACATCCGCGCGACGAAACCCGCGTTGTAATAGGCCTGCGCCGGAGGCCCGTGCAGGACGCGGACCTGGTCCCAGTCCACATCCAGCTCCTCGGCCACCAGCGCGGCAAGCGTGGTCGAAATCCCCTGCCCCATTTCGGCGCGGGGGGCGATGACGGTGATGCCGTCGGCGTTGATGATGACCCAGGGGTTCAGCGGCATCCCGTCCGGTCCGGGAACCAGCGGGTTCGCGGGCACTTCGGCAACCTTGTAGACCCCGAAGGCGGCCCCGCCCAGGAAGGCGGCGCCAAGGACCAGGAACGAGCGGCGGGTGATCGTCTTCCAGCTTGCCATCTCAGCCTGCCTTCATCATCTGCGCGGCATCCAGGATCGCGGCCCGGATGCGGGGATAGGTGCCGCAGCGGCAGAGGTTGCCCTGCATGGCGTCGTCGATGTCCTGATCCGTCGGCTCGGGCACCTGCGCCAGAAGGGCCGCCGCCTGCATGATCTGCCCCGACTGGCAGTAGCCGCATTGCGCCACCTGATGCCTGACCCAGGCTTCCTGCAACGGAGCAAGCGCGCCAGGCTGGCCCAGCCCTTCGATGGTGGTGATCTCGCCCACGGCGCCCGAGAGCGGGACCTGGCAGGACCGCACCGCCTGGCCGTCGATCAGGACGGTGCAGGCCCCGCAGGCGGCCACGCCGCAGCCGAACTTGGTGCCGGTCAGCCCAAGCCCGTCACGCAGCGCCCAAAGCAGCGGGACATCGTCAGGCAGATCGACCACGCGCGGGGTGCCGTTGATGGACAGGGTAAAGCTCATGGACCGACTCCGGTGATTTCTGACACTTTGGACTTGGATTGTCAGCATGTCAACGCCTGTTTGACCTATCGCCAAGCCTTCCCTAGACTGGCGCCATGACACCCGCCGTGACAGCCGTGGTTGAGCCGCCGATCGATCCGAAGGAAGCCGCAATCCTGCGCGCGGCCTTTGAATGTTTTGCCCGCTACGGGCTGCGCCGGACCTCGATGGCCGACATCGCCAAGGGCGCGGGCATGTCGCGTCCAGCGCTTTACCTGCATTACGCCGGCAAGGACGACATCTTCAACGCCCTGGTCCGCATCCATTTCGAACGCTCGGAAAAGGCGGTGGAGCGGGTTCTGGCCCGCCCCGGCCCGGCAGCCGAGATCCTGCTTGCCGCGTTTCACGCCATCGACGGCGACGCGGTGGAAGCCATGCTGAACTCGCCCCACGCCGACGAGATCCTGTCGACGAACACGCCCTTCGCCCAACCGGCCGTCGAAGCGGCCTATGCCCGCATCACCGGCCACCTTGCCGACTGGATCCGGCAAGGCGTGGCCGAGGGCAGGCTGACGCTCGTCGGCCTGAACGCCACCGCCGACGAGATCGCGCGGACGGTGATGGCGACGAAATTCGGGATCAAGGCCTTCGCCAGGGACTTTGCCGACTATCGCGCGGCGCAGGCCCGCGTGGCCGCGATCTTCGGCAAGGCGCTCAGCGCTTAGGCGGCACCGTGCCGAACATGCTGCGCAACACGCCGTCCGAGATGAGCGGCTTTCTTTGCATCCACATTCCTGATACGGAACGGGTCAGTAGAACCGCGTGCCCACATGACCAACCAGATTCTTGTCGTCGACCCGCTTGAGCGGCCGGACATCCTGCGCAGCCTGGCCAGCGAAGTCCGGGTGCGCATCCTTGAGCATCTGACCCGCCAAGGTCCGCGCAACGTCAATCAGGTGTCCGAAGATCTGGACCTGCCGCAGTCGACGGTCTCGTCCAACATGCAGATCCTGGTGGACGCCGGGCTGGTGCAGACCCGGTCGGAAAAGGGCCGCAAGGGCAGCCAGAAGATCTGCGCCTCGACCTTCACCGAAATGCTCATCGCCTTCAAGGAACCGACCCCCGCCAAACAGGCGAACGCCATCGAGGTCGCGATGCCGATCGGGCTTTACACCCGCTGCGAGGTCAGCGCGCCCTGCGGCCTGTGTTCGCCCGACGGGATCATCGGTCTTCTTGACGTGCCGGACACCTTCCTTGACCCCGGCCGGATGCGGGCCGGCCTCCTGTGGTTCAATCACGGCTTCGTGGAATACCAGTTCCCCAACAACGCCAAGCTGGCGGGAACCTCGGTCCGCGCCCTTGAGCTGACGCTGGAGCTGTCCTCGGAAGTGCCCGGCACGTCGAAGGACTGGCCTTCGGACATCACGGTGGCGATCAACGGGTGCGAGATCGGGACCTGGACCTCTCCGGGCGACTATGGCGACAAGCGTGGCAAGTTCACGCCCGAGTGGTGGAAGCTGGCCGGGTCGCAATATGGCGATCTCAAGCGCTGGGAAGTGACCGAGGCGGGCACCTTTCTGGACGGCACCAGGCTGTCGGACTGCAAGCTTGGCGATCTTGAACTGAACGCGCACCGGTCGATCCGGGTGCGGATCGGGGTCAAGGGAAACGCCCGCCACCCGGGGGGCATCAACATCTTCGGGCGCGGCTTTGGCAACCATGACCAGGACATCGCGCTCCGCCTGATCCGCGGCTGACTGCCCCAACCTTTTCGCTTGACCCAGGGCGGATCCTGGCAAACTATACCCGGAAAGCCGGTATACACCAGAGAAACGGATTCTCTGATCCGGACGGGAGGACATCATGAAAGCACGGGTCACGGCGCACAGCGCCTATACGATCGCCGACATCGACAAGCGGTTGTACGGGTCATTTCTGGAACACCTTGGGCGTGCGGTCTACACCGGCATCTACGAGCCGGGCCATCCGACCGCCGACGACCAGGGCATGCGCCGCGACGTGATCGACCTTGTCCGCGCGCTGGACACCCCGATCTGCCGCTATCCCGGCGGCAACTTCGTCTCGGCCTACAACTGGGAAGACGGGATCGGCCCCAAGGATCAGCGCCCCAAACGGCTCGACCTCGCCTGGCGCACGACCGAGACCAACCAGGTCGGCATCCACGAATTCGCCGACTGGGCCGAAAAGGCCGGGACCGAGATGATGCTGGCGGTCAACCTTGGCTCGCGCGGGCTGGACGAAGCGCGGGCCTTCGTCGAATACGTGAACCACAAGGGCGGGACCCACTGGTCGGACCTGCGCGCCAGGAATGGCCGCAAAGAGCCGTGGAACTGCCGCCTCTGGTGCCTGGGCAACGAGATGGACGGTCCCTGGCAGGTCGGCCACAAGACGGCCGGCGAATACGGCCACCTGGCGAACGAGACCGCCAAGGCCCTGCGCGGCCTTGACCCGACGCTGGAGCTTGTCGTCTGCGGCTCGTCGCACTCCAACATGCCGACCTATCCGCAATGGGAAGCCACCGTGCTGGAGGAAACCTACGACCAGGTCGACCACATCAGCCTGCACATGTACTTCGAGAACTACGAAAAGAACTCCAACGAATTCCTGGCCTTGCCGCAGAAGCTGGACAATTACATCGGCACCGTGGCGGGGATCATCGACTATGTGAAGGCCAAGAAGCGGTCCAAGCGCAAGGTCACAATCTCGTTCGACGAATGGAACGTCTGGTACCACGAACGCAAGGCCGATGCCGAGCGGATGCGCACCTGGGACTGGCCCGAAGCCCCGGTCCTGCTGGAGGATCAGTACAATTTCGAGGATGTCCTGCAGGTCGGCTGCATCCTGAACACCTTCATCCGCCGCGCCGACGTGGTGAAGATCGCCTGCATCGCGCAGCTGGTGAACGTGATCGCTCCGATCATGACCGAGCCCGGCGGGGCGGCCTGGCGCCAGACGATCTACTGGCCGTTCCTCTTTGCCTCGAAACACGGGCGCGGCACGGCGATGCAGCTTGCGGTCGAGGCTCCGACCTACGACGCCGATGCTGCCGCTGGCGTCCCGTGGCTGGACATCGCGGGGGTCCGGGATGACGATGCGGGGACGCTGACCTTCTTCGCCATCAACCGCAACGGCTCCGAACCGATGGAGGTCGACGTGGCGCTGGACGGCTTCACCGCAAGGACAGTCGAGCACACGCTGATCAAGCACGCCGACCTTGAGGCGCGGAATTCAAAGGCCAACCCCGACAATGTCGCCCCGCAGAAGGGCAGCGGGGCCAGGCTGGGCGGAAGGGGACTGCACCTGACCCTGCCGCCGCATTCCTGGTCGATGATCCGGGTCGGGCGTTAGTATCCGCATCTCGGATACGTATCAGGTTTCTGTTGATCGAATCGGGAAAGCGGATACGCTTTTCCCATCAGACGCGGCGAACCACGCCGCCATGAGGGAGGAAATGATGACCATAAGTGGAATGCTGAAGGCCGCCATCGTCGCAACCATCGGCTTTGCCGGGGTCGCACGGGCGGAAGAGACCGTCGTCTGGTGGGATTTCCTGGGCGGCGGCGACGGCGTGCGCATGAAGAAGCTCATCGACGACTTCAACGCGGCGCATGCAGGCCAGGTCAAGATCGACGCGACCACGCTGGAATGGGGCACGCCCTTCTATGCCAAGGTCCAGACCTCTGCCGCCGTGGGCGAGGCGCCGGACATCATGACCTACCACGCCAGCCGCATCCCCCTGGCCGTCCAGCAGGGCGTGCTGCAAGAGATCACGGCGGATGACTGGACCGCGATGGGCCTGTCGCAGGCCGACTTTGCGCCCGCGATCTGGGACGCCGTGACCATTGACGGCAAGCAGTATGCCGTGCCGCTGGATACCCACCCGATCGTGCTTTACTACAACAAGGACCTGCTGGAAAAAGCCGGGATGCTGGACGAAAACGGCAAGCCCAAGGGTCTGGACAGCCGCGAAGGCTTTACCGCCACGTTGCAGGCGCTGAAGGATTCGGGCGTCACCTTCCCGCTTGGCAGCGTCACCGCCGACGGCAACTTCATGTTCCGCACGATCTACTCGCTGGTCGGCCAGCAGGGCGGCGAGTTGATGACCGACGGCGAGTTCCTGGCCGGTGACAACGGCGAAAAGCTGGCAAACGCACTGGGCGTGCTGGCGGAATGGACGACGGCGGGCCTGCAGTCGACCTATACCGACTACCCGGCCACCGTCGCGCTCTTCACCAGCGGCGAAGCGGCGATGATGATCAACGGCGTCTGGGAAGTGCCCACGATGACCGACCTTGCCGCGCAGGGAAAGCTGTTCAACTGGGGCGCGGTCGAGCTGCCGGTGATCTTCGACAAGCCCGCGACCTATGCCGACAGCCACACTTTCGCGATCCCTGCGAACCAGGGCAAGGAGATGACCCCCGAAAGGCGCGCAGCGGTGCTGACCGCGATCTCGTGGATCTCGAAGAACTCGCTCTACTGGGCCACCGCGGGCCACATCCCCGCCTACGGCCCGGTGACGGACTCGGCCGAATACAAGGCGATGGAGCCGAACGCGACCTATTCTTCGCTGACGGCCAACATGATCTTCGACCCGAAGTCCCCGCTTGCGGGGGTGGCCGGGCCGATCTTCGACGTCATGTCCACCTATTTCGTGCCGACGGTCAACGGCGAGATGGACCCGGCGGAAGCCGTGGAGATGATCCGGGAAGAGCTGAACGCTCTGTGATCTGACAGAATGGCGGGCCGCCTGTCACCGGGCGGCCCCAACTTTTCCGGGGAGGCAGGATGCTGACCAATCGCCGCAAGGATGCCTGGATCGCCGCCGTTCTGGTGGCTCCGTTTCTGGCGATCTATCTTCTGGTCTTCGTCTGGCCGACGATCCAGATGTTCGGCATCTCGTTCACCAACGCCCCCCTGATCGGCAGCGGCGACTGGGTCGGAACCGAGAACTACGAGCGGCTCGCGAGTGACCCGCGCTTTCGCACCGCCGCCTGGAACACCGCCTATTTCGTCATCCTGACCGTCCTGCCGGGGACTGTCGTGGCGCTGCTGATCGCGCTTGGCGTCGCGCGGCTGAAGGGGCGGTTGCAGTCGGGCATCCTGGCGCTGTTCTTCCTGCCCTATATCCTGCCCGTCTCGGTCGTCTACCTGATCTGGGACTGGGTGCTGAACTTCCAGTTCGGCATCCTGATGCATGTCCTTGACCTGTTCGGCATGGACCGCATCCCGATCATGAAGACCCGCGAATGGTTCATGCCCGCTGTCGGCGTGGTGACGATCTGGTGGACTGCGGGCTTCTCGATCCTGCTGTTCCTTGCCGGTCTGCGGTCCATTCCGCCCGAGATCTATGAGGCCGCGGCCCTGGACAATGCTGGCCGCTGGACAACCTTCCGCCGGATCACCTGGCCGCTGCTCTGGCCGGTGACCAGCCTTGTCTTCACCATCCAGCTTATCGCGCAGCTGAAGATCTTCGACCAGGTCTACCTGTTCTCGCAGGGCGGACGCCCGAACGACAACATGGTCCTCGTCTACTACGTCTTTCAGCGCGCCTTCCAACAGGACCAGGGCGGCCGCGCTGCCGCCGTGGCCGTGACGCTTTTCGTGCTGGTGGTCGTCGTGTCGGTGCTGCAATTCCAGCTTCTGCGCATGGCGGGGGGACGCAAATGACCACGACCAGCCTGCAACGGATGAACTTCTGGGGCGGGGTCATCACCGTCCTGACCGTCCTTCTTGCCCTGCTCTGGGCCTTCCCGCTGTACTGGGGCGTCATCTCCTCGCTGAAGCCCGAGAACGAGGTCGTGCGCCCCTATATCGAGCTTTGGCCCGAGAACCCGACCTTCAGCCACTATTACACCGCGATCTTCGACACCCAGATCGTGACCTGGTACATCAACTCCATCGCCGTGGCGGTGGGGGTGACGGTGATCACGATCGTGACGTCGATGCTATCGGGCTATGCGCTGTCACAGCTGCAGTTTCCTGGCCGCAAGGCCTTGTGGTGGCTGATCCTGGCCAGCTTCATGGTTCCGACCCAGGCGCTGATCATCAACCACTTCGTGCTGATCGCTCAACTGGGCCTGATCAACACCTGGGCCGGGATCATGCTGCCGCAACTGATCCACCCGGTCATCATCATCGTCTACAAGCAGTTCTTCGACCAGGTCCCCAAGGACTTCCGCGAAGCCGCCGTGATGGACAACGCGGGCGAATTCCGCATCCTGTTCAAGGTCTACCTGCCGATGAACTGGGGGGTCACGACGGCGCTGTCCATCGTCACCTTCATCTGGACCTGGAACGCCTTCCTGTGGCCTTTCCTGTCGGTGACGCGGACCGAGATGATGACCGTTCCCGTCGGGATCACCCAGGTCAACGACGCCTTCGGAGTGTTTTACGCCCGCCAGCTTGCCGCCGCCGTGCTGGCTGGACTGCCGGTGGCGCTGGCCTACCTTCTGTTCCAGCGCAAGGTGACCGAGGCGATCACGCTCTCTGCCGGGATCAAGGGATAGAAGCGGGGCGCCGGCCTTGTCAAAGAGGTCGGGATCAAAGAGGTCGGGATCAAAGAAGTCGGACCGGAGGTTTCAGAACTCCGGCCCGCCGCTTTGACACCTGGCGCTGACTTCAGACCAGAACCGCCCTGCCCTGCCCGTCGAACAGATGCAGCTCGGACGTATCGAAGCTGAGGCCGATGCTGTCACCGGCCTTGACCGTCGACTTGCCGCCGTCCTGAGCGATGACCTGGCTGCCGTCCGACAGTTTCGCATAGACCAGGGTGCGGTCGCCCAGACGTTCCACCACGGCGGCGGTGGCCGTGGTGACACCCTCGGCTGCCACGGTCAGCGCCTCGGGCCGGATGCCCAGCTCCCACGGACCCTCGCCCTTGGGTGCGGCGGGCAGGGGCACCAATGCCCCGTCCCCCAGCCGCGCCGCCACCCGGTCGCCGCTGCCACTTAGCGTGACTGGAAGCAGGTTCATCGCGGGCGAGCCGATGAAGCTGGCCACAAAGCGCGAGGCGGGGCGCGAATAGACCTCCATCGGCGTGCCGACCTGCTCGATCCGGCAGTTGTTCAGGATCACGATCCGGTCGGCCAGCGTCATCGCCTCGGTCTGGTCGTGGGTCACGTAGATCATCGTGGACCCCAGCCGCTGGTGCAGCTCGGCCAGTTCCACCCGCGTCCTGACCCGCAAGCCCGCGTCCAGGTTCGACAAGGGCTCGTCGAACAGAAACGCCTTCGGCTCCTTCACGATGGCCCGCCCGATGGCGACGCGCTGGCGCTGCCCGCCCGAAAGCTCGGAAGGACGCCGCGCCAGCAGCTTCTCCATCTCCAGCATCCGCGCCGCCTCGGCCACGCGGGTCTTGATCGTGCCCTCTGGCAGACCGATGTTGCGCAAGCCGAAGGCCATGTTCTCGGCCACCGTCATATGCGGGTAGAGCGCATAGTTCTGGAACACCATCGCCAGGTTCCGCTGGCCCGGAGCCAGCCCCTCGGACCGCACCCCGTCGATCACCAGCCCGCCCGCGTCGATGCTTTCCAGCCCCGCGATCATCCGCAGAAGCGTGGTCTTGCCCGACCCCGAGGGGCCAAGGAAAACCACGAATTCGCCTGCGTCGATCTCCAGGCTCAGGTCACGGATCACCTCGACCGATCCGAAGGTCTTCGACACCTTTTCCAAGGCGATTCCGGCCATGTCATCCTCCCGAAGCTTTGGATCATAGTTTCGGGTATATATCCGATGTGTCAAGCCAAAGCCGGTGCCTTCCGTGCAGATACCACCTGTCGCGAAGCGTATTGCGGCAGCCATTCGGCCTGGGCGTCCAGCATTTCGTCCACCATCGACCAGACCTCATCAGGTGTGCAGACGGCCCCGACCAGGGGGTCATGCAGGACCGCCAGTTTCAGCAGATCGACATCCCCGGTCACGGCCGCCTGCACCGACATGCGTTGCACGTTGACCGAAGCCTGACAGGTCGCGGCGCAGGCCAGCGGCAGGGTGACGCCTTCGACCATGTTGATCCCGAAGCGGTCGACCCAGCCGGGGCTCTCGATGATGCAGTCGTCGGGCAAGTTGGTGATCACGCCCCGGTTCTTCACGTTGAAGTGGCCGCGGTAGGGGCGCCCCGTTTCCAGCGCCTCGATGATGTGGCTGGCGTGTTCGTCGGTGCGTTTCCACTGCGACAGGGG
>PNNE01000118.1 GCA_013824055.1 Rhodobacter sp.
CCCCCGCCCCCCGGCGTCCGGACCCGCACCCGATCCCCCGGCTTCAGCGCGATGTCCTGCGCCTTGGACAGATGCTCGGGCACCATGACCACGCCGTCCCGGATCACCTCTACCCGGTTCACCGCACCGTCCCGGCCGCCCAGCGCCCCCTGCGGCCCGACCCGCCCGTGATCCATCACGAAGGACGCCCGCGCCTCGCCGCGCAGCAGTTCGATCTCGTAGTCCAGGCCAAAGCCGCCCCGATGCTGCCCCGCCCCGCCCGACCCCTCGTGCAGCGCATAGCGGCGGTACAGCACGGGATAGGTCTGCTCCATGATCTCGACCGGAGGCGCCTTGGAAATCCCGATGGTGGAACAGCCATTGGCGATCCCGTCGCCCCCGGCAAAGCCGCCATACCCCCCGCCCGAAATCTGGTACATCACGTAATCCCGGCCCTTCTCGGGATCATGCCCCCCCAGACCGAAGTTGCCGGACGTCCCGGCCGGGGCGGCGGTCACATGCGCCGGCACCGCCTGCACCAGCGCCGCAAAGACCGCTTCGGCGATCCGCTGGCTGACCTCTGCCGCACAGCCCGACACCGGGCGCGGATACTGGGCATCCAGAAAAGTCCCTTCGATCCCAACGACGTCCAGCGGCTCGAACGCGCCCGCTGAAATCGGCACTTCGGGGAAGATATGCCGCATCGCCAGATAGACCGACGACAAGGTCGTCGCCCGGACCGAGTTCATCGGCCCCAGGCAGGGCGGCGACGACCCTGCGAAATCGAAGCGCAGCCCGTCGCCCGCCCTGGTGACCTCCAGCGCGATGGTGAGCGGTTCGTTGACCACCCCGTCGCTGTCCACGATGGCCCTGGCCCGATAGACCCCCTCGGGGATCAGCCCGATCATCGCCCGCATCTGCCTGGCGGCCAGCCGCCGCATCTCGGCGATCGCCGCGCTCACTGTCGCGTCGCCATAGCGGTCCAGCAGCGCCGCAAGCCGTTCTGCCCCGACCAGCAGCGCCGAGGCCTGGGCCTTGACGTCGCCGATCCGCTGTTCCGACACCCGGATGTTGGAGCAGATGATCTGGTAGATCTCCTGATCCAGCACGCCCTTCTTGAACAGCTTCACCGGGGGCAGTCGCAACCCCTCCTGCTCGGCGCTGATCGCACTGGCGCTGAACCCGCCCGGCACCGCCCCGCCCGTATCCGGCCAATGCCCGGTGTTCGAAAGCCAGCAGAAGATGCGCCCCTCGCGCCAGACCGGCATCGCAAAGCGCACGTCCATCAGATGCGTGCCGCCCAGATACGGATCGTTCACGATGTATATGTCACCCTGATCCGGAGCCGCCGTCACCCCGGCCGCGATCCGCTCCAGGATCGTTCGCGTGGAAAACTGCATGACACCGACAAAGACCGGCAGGCCCTTCGACCCCTGGGCAATCAGGCTGCCATCCGTCGCGGAATAGATCCCGTCCGACCGATCATCCGCCTCGGCGATCACGGGCGAGAACGCCGCCCGCGAAAACGTCAGGTCCATCTCGTCGCAGACCTGCTGCAAGCCCGCCTGGATGACCGCAAGAGTGACAGGATCAATCATGCGCCAACCTCGATGATCAGGTTGCCGTCGGCGTCCGAGGCCACCCTCGCACCTGGGTCGACGACAATGGTTGTGTCCATCTGCTCGATGATCGCGGGGCCTTGCAGGTCGATCTTCAACGGCAGGTGGTCGCGCCAATAGACCCGCGTGTCCTGCCATCCGCCGAACCAGACCTTGCGCGTCGTGCTGGCCTGTGCCGCCGCGCGCCGCCCGGCCGGATCGATCAGCCGCGACAGGTCCAGCGCCGGACGCTCGCCGATGACCGAGACGTTCAGGTTCACCAGATTCGCCCGGATCGTCGGCAGGTCGACCCGGAAGCGGGCGTGATAGGCGGCCTCGAACAGCCGCTGCAGCTCGTCGCGTTCGGGCCTGGCCGAGGGCAGCGGCACCCGCAGCAGATGGGTCTGGCCGATGAACTGCATGTCTGCCGAATACTCTGCCCGCACGGCGGTCAGCGCGATCTTCTCCAGCCCGATCAGCCTGCGGCCCTCTGCCTCTTGCGCGGCAAGAACGGCGCGGACTTCGGCCATGTCCACCCCGTCCAGCGGACGGTTGAGGGTCCGCACGAAATCGTGCCGCAGGTCGGCCACCACGCAGCCAAGCGCATTGGTGATGCCGGGCCGGGCGGGAATCAACACCTTGGGAACGTTAAGTTCTTTCGCCAGCGCCACCGCATGCAGCGGCCCCGCCCCGCCAAAGGCAAAAAGCGCAAAGTCCCGCGGGTCGGCACCAAGCGAGATCGAGACCATCCGGATCGCCCCCGCCATATGGGTGTTGGCGATGCGGATGACAGCTTCGGCGGCCGCCTCGACCGACAGCCCCAAGGGTGCCGCGATCTGGTCCTGCATCGCCTGGTGCGCGGCCGCTGCCGCCTGCCCGAACCGGCTGGCCGGCAGCCGCCCGAGGATCAGGTTCGCGTCCGAAATCGTGACGCGCGTCCCGCCCCGGCCATAGCAGACCGGACCCGGCGTCGAGCCGGCACTGTCCGGCCCGACCCGCAGCATGCCCCCCGCGTCGATCCGCGCGATACTGCCGCCCCCAGCCCCGACGGTGCGGACATCGACCATCGGCACATGGATCGGCATGGCGTATTCCACCTCGATCTCGTTGGAGACCGGCGCTGTACCGTTGCGGATCATCGCGACATCGGTCGAGGTCCCGCCCATGTCATAGGTCAAGAGGTTCGGCATCCCCGCCCGCCTTCCCGTCGCCACGGCCGCCATCACCCCCGAGGCCGGACCGGACATCACGGTCTTGACCGCCTCCTTCGCCACGTCCTTGGCGGCGACCATCCCGCCGTTGCCGTTCATCACCAGCAGGTCGCGGCAATAGCCCTTGGCGGCCAGTTCGGCGGCCAGTCTGGCCACATACCGCTCCAGCAAGGGCTGGACCGAAGCGTTCACCGCCGCTGTGACACCCCGCTCGTACTCTCGAGATTCGGACAGAAGAACGTGCGCCAAGGTGATGTAATCATTGGGCCAAATCTCGCGCGCAATCTCGGCGGCCCGCAGCTCGTGGGCGGGGTTGGCGTAGGCGTGCAGGAAATGGATGACCAGCGCCTCGCAGCCGTCGTCTCGCAGGCGCGTCACCGCCAGGCGAAGCGCATCCTCGTCCAGCGGCGTCACCACGCGACCACGGGCGTCCATCCGTTCCGGCACCTCCCGCCGCAGGTCGCGGGGGATGACGGGCACGAAGCGGCCATGCATCCCGTAAGCCTGAGGCCTGGTGCGGCGACCCAGCTCCAGCACGTCGCGGAACCCTTGCGTGGTGATCAGGCCGGTCTGCGCCAGGTTCCGTTCCAGCACGGCGTTGGTTGTCGTGGTGGTGCCGTGGACGATCAGGTCGATTGCGGACAGGTCCGCCCCGGCCTCGGCAAAGGCGTCCAGAACCCCGCCCGCCTGGTTGGGCAAGGTCGTGGGCACCTTGGCAAGCCGCACCGCCCCCGTCGCCGGGTCGAAGATCACCAGGTCGGTGAAGGTCCCGCCCACATCGACGCCTGCCACAAGTCCGGTCATTCAGACACCCACATAGGTTCGAAACACATCAGCGTCGGGTGCCAGGCCCTTGACCGGCATGGCGTCCTCGATCCGTCCCGCGACCATGAAGGCCACCCGGTCCGCAAGTTTCAGCACCGCGTCGACCCGCTGCTCGACCAGCACCACGGCCACGCCCTCGGCCTTCAGACTGCGGATCGCGTCCTGGATCAGGGCTATCATCGAGGGTTGCAACCCCTCGGTCGGTTCATCAAGCAGCAGGACCCTTGGGCGCAGGCACAGGGCGCGGGCGATGGCAAGCATCTGCTGCTCGCCGCCCGAAAGGGTGCCGGAGATCTGGGTCAGACGCTCGCGCAGGCGGGGGAACAGGGTCAGGACATGGTCCTGCGTGGCGCTGTCGTTGCCACGGACAAGTCCGCCGACCGCAAGGTTCTCGGCCACCGTCAGCGGCCCGAACAGGCGGCGGCCCTGGGGAACATAGGCAAGGCCGCGCTTCGGCACCTCGTGGGCGGGAAGGCCGTGCAGCGGCGTGCCGTCCAACGAAACGGTTCCCGAAGCACCTGGAAGAAGTCCCATCAAGGCCATGAGAAAGGTGGATTTTCCCACCCCGTTGCGTCCCATCAGGCAGGTGATCTGCCCCGGCTCGGCCCGGAAGTCGACGCCGCGCAGGACGGTGACGGGGCCGTAGCCTGCGGTCAGGCCCTGGACCTCAAGCGCCAAGATAGGCCTCCTGGACGGCTGGGTTGGCGCGGACCTCTGCGGGCGTGCCGGTGGCCAGCACCCGGCCGAAGGTCAGGACGGTGATCCGGGTGGCAAGGTCCATCACGACTTCCATGTTGTGTTCGATCAGCAGGACGGTCGTGGCGGGGACCAGGCTGCGGACCAGGGTCTTGAACCGCTCGATCTCGGACGCGGCAAGGCCCTGGGTCGGCTCGTCCAGGATCAGAAGCCGCGGCTTCAGCGCAAGGCCCATCGCCAGTTCCAGCAGGCGCTGGTGCCCGTAGGACAGGGTTTGCGCCTCCTGCGCCTCCAGCCCCTGCAGCCCGACACGTGCCAAGGCGGCCCGGGTCCTGGTGGTCAGGTCGCGGGTCCCCTGCGACTGCACGGCCAGGGCGACGTTGTCGAAGACGGTCAGGCGCGGGAAGATCGAGGTGATCTGGAACGTGTAGGCGATGCCCTTGCGGACCCGTTCATGCGCGGGAAGTCGGGTGATGTCCTCTCCGGCCAGAAGGATGGTCCCGGACTGGGCCATGCGACGGCCGGACAGCAGGCTGACGAAAGTGGTCTTGCCCGCGCCGTTGGGGCCGATCAGCCCGTGGATTTCGCCGGGGCGAAGGGTGAAATCGACCCCGTCAACGGCCTTGATCCCGCCGAAGTGCAGCGTCAGGCGGTCCGTCCGGACCAGGGGCGGCTCGATCAGGGCAGCCATCGGACCCACCTGTCCCGGACTGTCCCCAGCAGGCCCTTCGGCGCGAAGAGGATCAACGCCACCAGCGCGGCACCGACGATGAACTGATGCGCCGTCGTGACGCCCGTCGCGGCCTCGATCAGGACGAACATCAGCAGCGCGCCAAGGAAGGGGCCCAGAGTGGTCCCGGCCCCGCCCATCAACACGTAGAGCATGGGCAGGATGGAATACTGGATCGTGGCGAAGCTGGCCCCGACATAGCCGAAGAGGATCGCATAGGCCGCCCCCGCCGCTCCGGCGTAAAGGCCGGATATGGTCAGGGCCGCAAGTTTCACGGTGAAGGTGTTGTAGCCAAGCATCCGGCTGCGCTCCTCGTTCTCGCGCATCGCCACCATCGTCCGGCCGAAGGGCGAGCGGACCAGCGCCAGGCTGGCCAGCAGGCCGGTGGCGAAGATCGCCAGCGCGGCAAGAAAGCGGGGGCTATCGGTGGAAAGGTCGAAGCCGAAAAGGGTGCGGCTGGCGGCGGCCACGGCAAACCCGTCATCCCCGCCGGTGATCGGGGCGAAGTAGAGCAGCGTCAGGAACCCGGCCTGGGCGAACATCAGCGTCACGATCATGAAGCTGACCCCCGCTGTGCGCAGGGCCAGAAGGCCAAGGGCTGCGGCCGCAAGGCCCCCGCCGGCAATGCCCGCGATGAAGGCGGGACCCGCGCTCCAGCCGCAAAGCTGCGCAGGCAGGCCCGCAGCATACATGCCCGCAGCAAGCAGGAGCGCGTGACCAAGGCTGAGCAGCCCGGTGTAGCCGAAGGCAAGGTTGTAGCCCATCGCAAAGACCGCCAGCACCATGATCCGCGCAAGGTTCGTGGCATGGTAGGGCGACAGCCAGAACTGCGCCGTGAAAAGGACCGCCAGAAGCGCCAGATGCAGGGTCCAGACCTTCACGCCTTCGCTCCGAACAGACCCTGCGGGCGGAAGATCAGGACCATTGCGACCAGAAGCGTGGCAAGGATCTTGGCCAGCGTGGGGGTGAAGAACATCGAGATGACGCCGTCCGACAGGCCGATGACCAGTGCCGCGATCAGGGTGCCGCGCAATGACCCCAGGCCCCCGATGATGACGACGATGAACGACAGCAGCAGCGGGTCGTGGCCCATCAGGTAATGCGCCTGGGCAATGGGGACGACCAGGACTCCGGCCAGCGCGGCAAGACCGGCGCCAAGAGCGAAGGTGCCCATGTAGACCCGGTCCACGTTGATCCCGAAGGCCTGGGCGGTCATCCGGTCGACTTGCGTGGCGCGCATGACCAGGCCGGCCCTGGTCCGGGTCATCAACAGCCAAAGGGCAAGAAGGACCAGCCCGGCCGCAAGGACGACGAAGAGCTTGTAGCCGGAATAGCCGAACCACGGCAGCTGGATGCGCCACTCGAAGGGGGCGGTGACGGGATTGGCGTTCGGGCCATAAAGCGACAGCGCGGCCTGCTGCAGGATGTACAGCAGCCCGATGGTGGCAACGATGGTCGCCTCGGGGTCGTAGTCGAGCCGTTTCAGGACCAGACCGTCGGCGGCCGCGGCAAGGGCCGCCACCAGAAGCGGCGCGATGATGACGGCGGCCAGGAAGGCCAGAGCGGGCGGGCCGGGGATCATCGTGGTGACGGCCCAGGCAAGGAGGGCGCCCAGCATGTAGAACTCGCCATGCGCCACGTTGACGACGCGCATGACGCCGAAGACCAGCGACAGGCCTGCGGCCGCCAGCGCCAGGACGGCGGCGGTCACAAGGCCCTCCATCAGGGCAAGCAGCAGGAAAGGTCCGAAGGCCATGGCCGGGTCCGGTGGGTCCGTTTGGTGGGGAGGGTGGGCGAAACCGCCCACCCTACGCGGCGGAGTAGGGTGGGCGATGCGCCCACCTTCCGGTCGTCAGAAGGACATCGTCGTGTAGTCGACCGCGTCCTCGTACAGCCCCTCTTCGATGGTCGTGGTGTGGACCTTCGCCAGCTTGCCGCCCTGCACCTGGGCGATGTGCTGCACCCCGAAGACCTGGTGCGTCCTGCCGTTGAACCACTTGGCCCCCTGCGGCCGTTCGATGCCGTAAGGCAGGTCGGTGATCGCCTCCATCGCCTCGACCAGCTTCTGCCGGTCGGCGGGACCGGCATAGCCCGAAGCCTCCATTGCCTGCTTGACGAAATACAGCGTCTCCCAGGTCGAGAACATGTGGCTGTAGGTCGACACATCCGACGCGTCGCTGACCGATGCGCCGTTGTCGTCCACACCCACGGCGGCGCGGTAGGTGGCCTCGTGTTCGCCCGCATCTGCCGGCTTCACGCGGGGGTGAGCCTCCCAGAAGTGGCTGCCTTCCAGGAATTCCAGGCCCGGCATCGCGGTGTCCACGGCCTCGAGGCTGTCGATGAAGCCGAAGAGCGCGGGCCTGGCGCCGGTGCCGTAGAACTCGCCCAGTTCCTTGACGAAGGTCAGGACCGCAGGGCCGACCATGACGTGGTAGAGCACTTCGGTCCCGGCCGGGATCTGCGGGAAATAGCGGGTGAAGCTGGTCTCTGTCGGCGGCACGGCGATCTGGGCCAGGACCTCGCCGCCCTGGGCCTGGATCGCGGCGGTGAAGAAGTCGCGGTGGTCGTGGCCGAAGGCGTAGTCGGGAAAGACCATCGTCACCTTCTTGCCCAGATTCGCCGCCACCCAGGGCGCCATGGTCGAGATCTGCGCGCGCACATCGGTGATGCCGGGCTGCAGCGTCCAGCGGTTCAGGGCGCCACTGGCGACATGGTACCCTTCGGAGCAGACCAGGTAGGGCACCTTCAGCTCGCCCGCCCGCGGGGCCGAGCCCATGACGACATGGGAAAAGAGCGTTCCCATCACCAGGTCGCAGCCATCGGACTGGGTCAGCTTGTCGACCACCTCCGACCCGCGCTTGGGGTCGGTCGCGTCGTCCTCGAACAGGATCTCCACCGGGCGGCCCGCAATGCCGCCGCCATCGTTGATCACCTTCAGCGCCGCCTGGGCGGTGCGTTCGTACCAGCGGCCATATGCGGCGCCGATGCCGGTGCGGTGCAGCTGGAACCCGATCCTGATCGGGGCTGCCTGCGCGCCGACATGGCCCGGCAAGGCTGCAGTCAGAAGTCCCGCGCCCCCGGCCAGCAGAAGGCCGCGGCGGGTGGGATGAAGCACTCCGTTCGTCATGTCCGTCTCTCCACTGTTGCGGCCTCGCGTCGGGCCATTGGTGTCATTGGGGCGCCAAGGCCCTTGGGTTGTCCAGTTGTTTCATCCGGGTCCGGTCATCCGGGTCCGGTCATCCGGATCTGGCCGTGGACAGCAGCCAGAGACCCAGGACGGTGTACCCCACCATGAGAACCGTCATCGGCAGATGCGCAAGCGGCCGCGCGCCCTGCCCCGCCAGCTTCAGCCCCAGCAGCACCGCCAGAAGATGCGCCCCCAGGATCGCGGCGAATTGCAGGCCGTAGATCACCGGCATGACGCGCGGGTCGGTCAGGAAGCCGAACGAGACAAAGAAGGGCGGCAGGCCCAGCCAGTTGTCGCCGGTCATCAGGGGATCGTTCAGTGCGGCCAGCGTGTATTGCCCGGCCGTCAGCAGCATCACCAGGTAATGCGCCGCGTGATAGCCCGCCGCGATGGCCAGGAACGACAGCATCACCGGCCCGGTCGCAAAGCCGCCACCGATCCGGCGCCCCAGCAGGATCGCCCCCAGGACAAGGCCCAGCGTCAGCACCCAGATCGCCAGCAGCCCGGCCGTGTTCTCCCACATCACCGCGCTGCGCCCCATGGGTTCCAGCGGGTTCTCGCCGATCAGCGCCTGCCACCAGAAGGTCTCGGCCAGACCGTCGAAGGTCAGAGCGGCAAGGGCCAGACTGACGAAGACCACAGCCGAAGGCGACAGTGCCGGCATCGACAGGACCTGCGTGCCGGGCCAGCCGCGCATCAGGCGGGAGCGGCCTGCCTCGGTCTGGTGCCAGAGCGGGGCGACCCTGGCGATGAAGCCGAAGAGGACGGTCAGGAATTCGCCCGTCTCCAGCCAGTCCTCGCCCTCGAGCACGGCAAGGGCGAAGATCACCGCCCAATATGCAAGCGCGGTCTGCGCGAGGACGGCGGGGTCGTCGGGATAAAGCGAGACCATCTGGAACCAGACAAAGCCTGCATACCCTGCGACAGCCGGCCAGTGACCCAGGCGCGCAAGGCCGATGCTGCCGGTCCGGCCAAGCAGCGTGCGCGCGATGCGGACGGGACCGGTCCAGGGGTTCACCGGCCGCCAGAGGTTGCCCAGCAGCATCGAACCCAGGGGGATGGCGATCCAGACGCCGGTCCAGAAGACCAGCGTCATCAGGTTGTGCATCGGGTCCCGGTCGCCGTGAAGGCCGACAAGGACCAGGCCCAGAAAGGCAAGGAAGGACAGATACGAGGTCAGGCCGACGGGCAGCAGGACCCGCCGCTCCCAAACCGGATGCGGGGCCATGACCGGCAGACGGTGAGCCGTGACGCCCATGATCGCGGTCAAGGCCACAGTCAGCGCCGCGGCGGTGATGTAGTGGCCGGTGGGCAGCGTCAGGATGACCGAGGGCGGCAGGGCGCAGGCGAAGGCCAGGCCAGGCATCAGAAGGAAGACCACACCGCTCGCCCCCAAAGTTTTCGAAAACTTTGGGCAAAATCCTTCGAAGGATTTTGGGGTGCGCTTCACCTCAGACCGTCCTCTCCCTTGACCTGATCGATCTCCAGCCCGCCCATCCGGCTGTGCACCCTGCCCCCGCGCGCCATGCCAAGCGCGAAAAGCACCTCGTTCGTCCGCGGCCCGTCGGCGCAAGCCAGCGTGATCGCATCGAAGCGCGAGCGGACATAGGCCGCGTTCAGATGGCCAAGCGGCAGGTCCAGCGTCGACCCCAAGCCGCCCACCTTCATCACCGAGGGCACGATGGCCCGGCAGTCGCCCAGCCGTTCCCGCATCCCGTAGCCGCCCGCGACATGCCACAGCGCGCCGTGCTCGCTTTCGCCACCTTCGCCGACGATGGCGCCCTTGCCGTAGGCGTCGATCCCCGTGCGGCCGCCCAGGGCGGCGACCAGGCGGTCGGTCAGCTCCAGCGCCAGGGGCTTCAGCTCCTCCATCGCGGGGTGCAGGTCGGCATGGTAGCGGCCCGCGAAGGGGTTGGCGCAGATCGCATAGATCGCCCCCCGGACCGGCGGAGGCTGAACCACCGGCCCGCCCTCGTGCCGGATCTCTTCCAGCTGCACCACGATCTTGCGGACTGCGAAATCAGCCACTTGCTTCCCCCTTCACCAGCGCCAGGGCACCGGTTGCCTGCATCTCACCCTGCAGGAAAAGTGCAGCACCTTCAATCAGTCCCCGCGCGCGGAAGGCTTCCGCCGCCCGCAGCCCCGCCGCCAGGGCCTCTGCCCGCTCGTCTGGCGCAAGCTGCGGCACTGCAACGGTCACCAGCCGGTCGCCCAGGTCGCTGTCGCACTGCACGTCGCGCGCCGGGCGCCGCTGGATCCCGGGATGACCAAGGTCCACCGCATTGGCCAGCATCGTCGCCGCCGCGTCGGCCATCGCCGCCGTGCGCGCCAGCACCGTCACTGCATCGGCGATGCCAAGCGAAAAGCTGCGTCCCCTCCAGCCCGAGGTCGCGATGCCCCGCACCGGGTCGGCGGCGCGCACCGTCACCCGGTCCAGCGGCGAGGCGGCCAGCGCACAGGTCAGGCTTTCCCCCGGCCCGAGCCAGAGCGCGATGTCGCCCCCGTTGTTGGCGTAGGCACGCGAAATGCCGGGTCCGGCCAGCGCCGCCAGCACCTCGTCGGCCACCGCCCCCGCAACGGCCGCCATCGGAGTGATGAAGGCCGGGCGGAACGGGGCCACGGCCGCAGCCATCCGGCGGGCGACAGTGCCGGCCACTTCGGCGGACTGCGACCGCAGGGCGGGCAGTTCGGCCACCAGGTCGTCCAGGATGCCGGCAAAGCGGGCCGCCGCGCGGGCATGGGCGGCGCGGATGGCGGGCGGTGCGCCGAATGCCTCGGCCACGATGTCGATGGGGCCGTGGTGCAGATGCAGGCGCCCGTCCGGCAGCAGGGCGGCGGTGGCCTGGGGGGGGCGGAAAGAGGTCAGGGCCACGGCTCGACCCTCGCTGCGGTGGAATATTCGCCCCCCTCGGCCACCGACTGGTCCAGCGTGCGGATGTTCGCCTCGTGGCCGCCCATCGCCAGGTATTCGGCGCGCGGCAGGGTGAACTCCAGCGGTGCGACCAGCGCCGGGGTGGGCACATGGCCAAAGGCCCCCCTGGGCAGCCGGGTGACATCGACCATGAAGGTGATCCCGCCGCCGGGCCAGATGTAGGTCTCGGCCCCGCCCGAGGTCAGCCGCGTCGCCCCGCCCTGGACCGAGCGGGTCAGGCGCACCGGGTTCTTCGCCACGCCGGCGCGCAGCGAGCCGCCGGCCCCGCCAACGAACAGGACCGTGCAAAGCGAGGATTCGCAATTTTCGTCAATGAGTTCGACCGTGGCCTTCAAGTCCTGCGGCAAGTCCTGCCGGACGGGTCGCAACGTGTCGTCCAGCACGTAATAGGCGTGTTGCTCGCCGGTCGTGGAGACCATCAGCAGCCGCAGGCCGGGGCGCGCGCCCTTCTTGGGGTTCCACTCGCCCAGGATTTCCAGCGGGTCGGACAACCGGGTGCCGCCCCAGCCCTGGCCCGGCTCGGACACGCGGAAATACCGTCCCGGCGTCGACCGGTGGCCCTTGATGCGGATGCCGGTGGGCTGCCAGCCGATCACCTTGCCCGCCTGGTGTTCGCTGACGACACCGGTGATGTGGTCGTCGACCACCACCACCTCGTCCACCAGCCCCTGCCATTGCATCGCGAACATGCCGATGGTGGCCGAGCCGCAGCCGACCCGCATCCGGCGTTCGCGCACCCCGTCCACGATGGGCGCCTGGCCCGCCTGCACGACGACAGTCGAGCCGCCGTCGATCACCAGTTCCACCGGCTCGGCGTTGCACAGGGCAAGCATCGCGGCGCAGGTCACGCGCCCTTCGGCCTTGGTGCCGCCGGTCAGGTGCTGGACGCCGCCCAGCGACAGCATCTGCGATCCGTATTCGGCGGTCGTGACATGGCCGATGGGTTCACCTTCGACCCGCACGACAGCGCCTGCCGGGCCAAGGAAGCGGTCGGTGTCGATCTTCACCTTGACCCCGCAGTAGGAAAAGATCGCCTCGGTCACCACGGTGACCATGTCGGCGCCGTCGACCTGGGAGGCGATGATGAAGGGCGCGGGCTTGTAATCCGGGTAGGTCGTGCCCGAGCCGATGCCGGTGACGAAGGCATCCGCCGGGACCGGCGCGCCGTCCCCGGTGCCGGGCCAGTCCCGCGCGGCGAAGGGGACGACGCGGCCCCCGGCCTCGACCGTGTGGGACAGCATGACCACCGGGTCGGTTCGCACGATCCGGCCTGCGTCATTGGCATAGCGGTCGCAGGCCCCGGTCTGGCCCGGCGCGATGTAGCACATCACCGGGCAGGCATCGCAGCGGATCTTTTCGGGCGCGTCGGTCATGGCAGGGCCTCGCAGACCCGATGCGGCAAGGCCGGGACGCAAGCGATCTCGGCCCCGGTGGCGTGGCGGATCGCGTTCAGGATCGCGGGGGCCGTGGGGATCAGGACGTGCTCGCCCAGGCCCTTGGCACCGAAGGGACCTTCGGGATCGGGGACCTCGATCAGAAGGCTTTCGATCGGGGGGACATCGCCGAAGGTCGGGATCAGGTAGTCGTGCAGGTTCTCGGTCCGGCCGGGCAGGTATTCCTCCATCAGCGCCATGCCGATCCCTTGCGCGATGCCACCCTCGATCTGGCCCCTTGCGAGCATCGGATTGATCGCGCGGCCCACGTCATGCGCGGCGGTGAACTTCAGCAGCCGCACGGTGCCGAGGGCGGCGTCCACCTCCAGCTCCACCATCTGCGCGCCGTAGCCGTAGACGGCGTAGGGCGCCCCCTGGCCATTGGCGTCGAGGGGCGAGCTGGGCGGATCATAGCTGGCTTCGGCGGTCAGGACGTGGCCGTTGGCATCGGGCGGAAGACTGGCAAGGTCGATCTGAGCGGTCGTGCCCTGGTCGCGGACGGCAAGGGTGGTGCCCGAAAGCGACAGCGTCGCGCCCTCGCCCGCATTGACGCGGCGCAGGATTTCGGCGCGCAGGCATTCGGCCGCCGCCTTGGCCGCGCGGCCGGTGACGTAGGTCTGGCGGCTGGCCGAGGTCTTGCCGGCGTCGGGGGTCAGCGCGGTGTCGGGGCCGATCAGGTGGAAGTCCGTCAGCGGCAGACCAAGCGCCTGCGAGGCGATCTGGGCGATGACGGTGTTCGAGCCCTGGCCGATGTCGGTCGCGCCCTGGTGCAGGATGACCTGGCCCGCTGGCGCCAGGCCGATGCGGATCGTCGAGGGGTTCGGCAGCGCCGTATTGCCGCAGCCATACCAGCACGAGGCGACGCCGACCCCCCGTCCCGCCCGGCCGTCCGCTTCGGCCAGGGCGCGCGTCCAGTGCGGTTTCAGGGCCATCAGGCAGTCGTGGATGCCGACCGCCCGCAGGGCCTGACCCGTCGCCGACGGGTCGCCGTCGCGCAGCGCATTGCGCAGGCGAAACTCCAGCCGGTCGAGTCCCGCCTTGTCGGCGAGGCGGTCATACATCGTCTCTTGCCACAGCGCCCCTTGCGGGACGCCAAAGCCGCGGAACGCCCCCGACACCGGCCCGTGGGTGTGGATCGCCCTGGCCCTGGCGGTGATCGCGGGCGTCAGGTACGGCCCCGAGACATGCACCGGCACCCGGTTCGCCACTGTCGGTCCCCAGCTGGAATAGGCCCCGGTGTTGAAGCAGCCCTCGAACTCCAGCCCCGTGATCCGGCCTTGCGCATCGCAGCCGATCCGGCCCCGCATCTCGGCCGGGTGGCGCTTGGTGGTCGAGGTCATGCTTTCGCCGCGCGAGTAGACCATCCGGCAGGGGCGGCCCGTCTGCAGCGTCACCAGCCCGATCAAGGGTTGCAACGAGAGGTCCAGCTTGGAGCCGAACCCGCCGCCGGTGGCCGAAGCGATGATGCGGACCCGGTCCGTCGGCAGCCCGAGGATCGCCGCGGTATCCTCGCGGTCCATGCCGGGGGCCTGGGTGCAGGCGCGGATGACCAGCGTGTCGCCGTCCATCCAGGCGGCTCCGGCCTCGGGCTCGATATAGGCGTGTTCGACGAAGCCGGTGGTCATCGTCCCTTCGACGACATGCGCGCTGGAGGCAAGGGCGCGGGCGGCGTCGCCTCGGACCACGCGGCCTTCGACCAGAAGGTTGCCGGGCCGGTCGGGATGGAGCGGCGTGCCCGCCTCGGCCGCCTCGGGCGTGGCAAGCGGGGCGAGTGGGGTCCAGATGATCGGGAAGCCGGACAGGTCGGGCTCTGCCCCCGGCTCGAAAGCCACCAGAGCCACACATTCGCCCCGGAACCGGGCGGGAGAGGCGGCGATGGCGGGCTGGTCGGCGAAGGGCGGGATCACCGAAAAGGCGTTGCGGCCGGGGATGTCGGCTGCGGTGAAGATGGCGGCGACGCCGGACCGGGAGCGCAAGCCGGTCAGGTCGCCGATGGCAAAGGCCGCATGCGGGTGTGGCGAGCGGACCGCCCGCAGCACCAGCGCGCCCTCGGGCCATTCGTCGGCCCCGAAACTGTCGCCCGCGACCTTGGCGGCCCCGTCCAACCGGCGAACGCTGGCACCGATGCCGCCTGCCTGTTCCTCTGGCAGAACGCCCTGCCCCGCCGCGACAACCGCCGCGATGATGCTGCGATAGCCGGTGCACCGGCACAGGACCCCGCCCAACGCCTGCTCGACCTCGGCCTCGGACGGGCGGGCGCTGCGCGTCAGCAGATCAGCCGCCGTCAGCAGCATCCCCGGCGTGCAGATGCCGCATTGCGCAGCGCCGTGGGCATGAAAGCTGGCGCGCAGCCGGGAAAGCTCTGGCGTCTCGGCCTCGATGGTCGTGACCAGGCGCCCCGAGACCCGCGCGGCGGGCGTCAGGCAGGCGCAGACCGCAGCGCCGTCGAGAAGGACCGTACAGGCCCCGCAGTCGCCCGCGTCACAGCCCACCTTGGTCCCGGTCTTGCCCAGCCGCTCACGCAGGGTTTCGGACAGCCGTTCGGTGGGGGGAGCGTCCACGTCCACCAGTGCCCCGTTCAGCGAAAAGCGGATCATGCCAGCGCCTCCGCCACTGCCCGGCGGACCAGCACGACCGCCGCCTGGCACCGGTAGGCCGCGGTCGCGCGCACATCGTCGATCGGAGCCAGCGCCTCGGTCACATCCGGCACGCGCACCCGGTCCACGGCCTCGGCCGGCAAAGCGCCCCGCAGCGCGGCTTCGACCGCCGGAAGCCGGACCGCCACCGGCGAGCAGGACCCGACCGCCACCGCCGCGTCGACCACGCGCCCCGCCTGCACCACCAGACGCGCCGCCACCATCGCGACCGAGATCACCAGATGCGACCGCGCGCCCAGTTTCACAAAGGCCGACCGGCCCTGCAGCCCGCTGTCCGGGATCAGCACGGCGGTCAGGACCTCATCGGCGCCAAGCGCCGTGCGCCGGGGACCGCGCAGGAAATCCGACAGCGCCAGACGCCGCGTTCCCAAGGCCGAGGCCAGTTCGACCTCTGCCCCCACGGCCAGCAAGGGCGGCACGCCGTCCGCCGCGGGAGAGGCGTTGCACAGATTGCCGCCGATGGTTCCGGCATTCTGGACCTGCCGCCCGCCGACCTGCCGTGCCGCCTGCTGCAGGGCGCGCAAGGCGGGCGGCAGCTTGGCCTCGGCAAGCGCGGTCCAGGGTGTCAAGGCACCGATGCGCAGACCCGACTGCCGACCCGACTGCAGACCCGAAAGCTCGGCCACCGCGCCCAGGTCGATGATGGGACCTGCCAGCCGCGCAGCCGCAGCAGGATAAAGGTCGGTGCCGCCCGCCAGCACGCGGCCCGGCCCTGCGGCCAGCAACCGGAGAGCCTCGGTCAGGGTCTGAGGTCGGGCATAATCCGCCACGGCAGCCTCGAATTCATTTGCGTAACAACAGACTGTGCCCCCCACGGGATTCTGTCAACGGCCTTGCACCAATCAACCGCAAGTCGTATCGCGGAACCATGACCGATGCCAAAGCTTACCGCCTTGACGACCAGATCGGCTATGTCCTGCGCCGGGTGACGCAGCGGCACCTTGCCATCTTTGCCGCCGCGATCCCCGAAGTCACGACGACCCAGTTCGCCGTGCTGGCGCGGCTTGCCGAGATCGGCCCGCAATCGCAAAACCACCTTGGCCGCGAAACGGCGATGGATGCCGCGACAATCAAGGGCGTCGTGGACCGGCTGGCGAAGCTGGGACTGGTGGCGACAAACTCCGACCCCGCCGACCGCCGTCGCCTGACCGTCAGCCTGACCGCGGCCGGAGAGACGCTTTTCGCCGACCGCGTGCCCACGGCACTGTCCGTCTCGGCGGACACCGTCTCGCCCCTGTCACCAGACGAGGCGCGGCTTCTCATGGACCTGCTCTTGCGTCTGACGTGACCGCGTGGCGCGCCCGGAAGGCCGCGATCTCGGCCATGGTCGGCGCGACGCCGGAAAAGGTCAGCACATAGGCCGGGATACGGCCCATCCGCACCTCGAAGCTTTCCTGCGACCGCAGCGCGATGTAGCCCACCTGCGTCAGATACAGCGTCCGCGCCCGGGTGTCGGACTGGATCTCGTCATAGCCGAAGCGGCGGAACAGCGCGGTGATCGCCGCGATCCGTGTCGCGTCGGCCTCGGTCATCGCCCGGTCCACCGCCGGGTCGGTCAACCCCCAGGTCCGCATCGCGAATTCCAGCCGGCTGTCAAAGAGCTGCGCGTCGACCCAGCAATCGACCAGGTTCAGCATCGCCTCGGTGATGGTCGCGGCGGGCGCCTCGCAGCGCGCGACCAGAGTTCCGGTGTTCCTGGCCTTCCAGCGGTCGACAAGCGCCGCCAGCAGCGCCTCGCGGTCGGCGAAGTGCCAGTAGAAACTGGTGCGTGACAGGCCAAGCCTCTCGGCCAGCGGCATGACCTTGACCGCCTCGACGCCGCCCTCAACCAGCAGCGCGTAGGCCGCCTCCAGCCAGAGATCCGGCGTCCCCCGCCAGCCGCGCCCGGTCTTCTGTGTGTCCATGCCGCCGACCTAACCATCCCGAAGCACCCCGCACAAGGCGGATCAGAACAAACTCGACACATATGTCAAGTTTTGCGATAGTCGCGGCAGACGCCGATTCCCACCTCCAAGCCAGGCCGGTCCCATGTCGAATGATCCGCTTCTGCAGCCCTACCGGCTGAAACACCTCACGCTGCGCAACCGGATCATGACCACCAGCCACGAGCCGGCCTATGGCGACGACGGAATGCCGAAGGACCGCTACCGGCTGTACCACCTGGAACGCGCCAGGGCCGGGGTCGCGATGGTGATGACGGCGGGTTCGGCCAGCGTCAGCCGTGACAGCCCGCCGGTGTTTTCCAACCTTCTGGTCTGGAAGGACGAGATCGTGCCGTGGATGAAGCGGCTGACCGACGACTGCCACGACGCCGGGGCCGCGGTGATGATCCAGCTTTCCCACCTGGGCCGCCGGACCCGCTGGGACAAGGGCGACTGGCTGCCCGTCGTCTCCTCCACCACCGACCGCGAGCCGGCGCACCGGGCCTTTCCGAAACCGGCAGAGGACTGGGACATCGCCCGCATCATCCGCGACTATGTGGATGCGGCGGAGCGGATGGCCGAGGCCGGTCTCGACGGGATCGAGATCATGTGCCACGGCCACCTGCTGGACCAGTTCATGTCGCCGCTGACCAACGCGATGGAGGCCCCCTACGGCGGCAGTCTGGAAAACCGCGCGCGCCTGACGATGGAGATTCTGGCGGCGATCCGGAAGCGGATCGGCCATCACATCATCATCGGCCTGCGCTATGGCGTCGACGAGATGGAGCCGGGCGGGATCGACATCGAGGAAGGCGTCGAGATTGGAAAGATGTTCCGTGACAGTGGCTTGGTCGACTATCTTAACATCAACCGCAGCCGGATCCACACCGATCCGGCAATGACCGACCTGATCCCGGTGCAGGGCATGCGCTCGGCCCCGCACCTGGATTTCGCGGGCCGCATCAAGGCCGAAGTCGGGATGCCCACCCTGCACGCCGCCCGCATCCCCGACGTGGCGACGGCGCGGCATGCGGTGGCGACGGGCCAGGTCGACATGGTGGGGATGACCCGCGCCCACATCGCCGACCCGCATATCGTGCGCAAGATCGTCGAGGGGCGCGAGCATGACATCCGGCCTTGCGTCGGCGCGACCTATTGCCTGGACCGGATCTACCAGGGCGGCATGGCCTTGTGCATCCACAACCCCTCGACCGGGCGGGAGGCGACGCAGCCGCACGACATCGAACCGGCGGCGGTGAAGAAGAAGGTCGTCGTCGTCGGCGCCGGTCCGGCGGGGCTGGAGGCGGCGCGGGTTGCCGCTGAACGCGGACATGCCGTGGTGGTCTTCGAAGTGGCGGATCAGCCCGGCGGTCAGGTGCGCCTGACCGCGCAGTCGAAGCGGCGGGCCGAGATGATCGGGATCATCGACTGGCGTCTGGCGCAATGCACCGCCAAGGGGGTGGAGTTCCGCTTCAACACCTGGGCCGAGGCTGGGGACGTGCTGGCAGAGGCGCCCGACGTCGTGGTGATCGCGACCGGGGGTCTGCCGAAGACGGACATCCTGGCAGCGGGGAACGACCTGGTCGTCTCGGCCTGGGACATCCTGTCGGGCGACGTGAAGCCGGGGGCCAACGT
This sequence comes from Rhodobacter sp., assembly GCA_013824055.1. Lineage (GTDB taxonomy): Bacteria > Pseudomonadota > Alphaproteobacteria > Rhodobacterales > Rhodobacteraceae > Tabrizicola. The sequence goes on from PNNE01000118.1 coordinate 18,806, forward strand.
GCTGCTTTATGACGACGCAGGCGACCATGCGGCCCTGCAGGCGGCGCAACTGATCGCCGAGGCGGGGGGACATGTCGAGGTGATGACCCGCGACCGCAGCTTTGCCCCCGAGGTGATGGGGATGAACCTGGTGCCCTACATGCGGGCGCTGCAGGACAAGGCGGTGACCTTCACGGTGACCTACAAGCTGGACGCCGTCCGGCGCGCGGGCAATCAACTGGAGGCGGTGATCGGCTCGGATTACATGAAGCTGAACAAGACGGCGCTTTATGATCAGGTGGTGGTGAACCACGGGACGCAACCCCTGGCCGACATCTACTTTGCGTTGAAGCCTGCTTCCGCCAACAAGGGAGCCGTCGACTATGACGCGCTGATCGACGGGCGGGCGCAGCCTGGCGGCGATGGGTTCCAGCTGTACCGGATCGGGGATGCGGTCGAGGCGCGGAACACCCATGCCGCGATCTATGATGCGCTGCGGCTGGTCAGGACCGTCTGAAGTGCGGGGCCAGGTCCGCTGGAGCTAGGTCTT
>PNNE01000080.1 GCA_013824055.1 Rhodobacter sp.
TAGACACCCTGGACGCGCAGGCAGTTCGCGACCTGGTGCTGCAAAGAAAAACGGCAGCGCCTGTGGCGCTGCCGTTCGATCAACACATCGCTGCGTCGATCAGGTCGAAATCAGTCGTTGCAGGCGACGGCGCAGATCAGCACCAGGCCGACGACAACCGGAACGATCCAGCCCGAACGCGGCTCGGCAGCCTCGACGATCGGCTCTTCTTCCACGACGACCGGGCCACCAGCGAAGGCAGCGGAGGAGATCATCGTAGCCGCCAGCATCGGGGCAAGAAACTTTTTCATGGCATTTCCTTTCTATTTACCGGGCAATCCCGGGGGAACTCACACCCGGACGCTAAGACAAGAGCCGATGCAGGCACAACGGATTCGTGTGAAATTGTGACGAATGAGTTCGGGGCTTTGGCTTTAATGCAACAGAAGTGCCGTGAAGTCGGTTCGTTGCAGGATCACGACACTCCCGGTCGGGACCTTGAACTGGCAGAATCCTTAACGGGTTTGGGCCGGTAATCGCCGCCCCATCTACCGATTCATGGCTTCGCAACTGTCAGGGACCGATGCCTCACGGCAGCTTGGGGCCAGGCCCGTTCGGCGGCACCGGATCATTGTCGCCACCACCGCAGGCGACGAGGCAGACCAGAACCAGCACGCCGATCACCGGCAGGATGCCGATCCGGCTTGCCGGTGCCTCGGCGATCAGCTCGTCGTTGCCTTCCTCGATGATGACCGGCCCGCCGGCATGGACCGTCGACGCCGTCAGCGCCGTCACTGCGACCAGCGCTGCCTTGAAGCTATTCAACATGCGATTCTCCTCACCTCGCAGCGATGCGGCGGGCATGCCACAATGCTGCCCGGTTTGCTTAGTGCGCCCGGACTGCACAGGCAATCAACCCCGGCCCGGAGAAACAGTTTCTCCACAGAAATCCGCCGATGATCGCCTACAGGTTGTGTCTTCAGAACAATCCGGGCACAACCTGATCCGGTGGGCGGTGTCCGTCGGCAAAGGTCTTGATGTTGATGATGACCTTCTCGCCCATCTCGATCCGGCCTTCGATGGTGGCCGATCCCATATGCGGCAAGAGCACGACATTCGGCAGTTCAACCAGCCGCGGGTTGATGTCGGTGCCATTCTCGTAGACATCCAGTCCCGCGCCCGCCAGTTCGCCCGCCCGCAGCGCGCGGGTCAGGGCGTTCTGGTCGATCACCTCTCCGCGCGAGGTGTTGACCACGACTGTCGAGGGTTTCATCAGCTTCAGCCGCCGCGCATTCAGCAGATGAAACGTCGAGGGCGTGTGCGGGCAGTTCACGCTGACGATGTCCATCCGCGCCAGCATCTGGTCCAGGCTTTCCCAGTATGTCGCCTCCAGCTCGGCCTCGATCTCGGGACGGACGCGCTTGCGGTTGTGGTAATGCACCTGCAGCCCGAAGGCCCTGGCCCGCCGCGCGACCGCCTGGCCGATCCGGCCCATCCCCAGGATGCCCAGCCGCCGCCCGCCAAGACGCCCGCCCAGGTTGGCCATCGGCGACCAGCCGGTCCAGCCGCCCGCCTGCATCACCTGCAAGCCCTGCGGGATGCGTCGCGTCACCGCAAGAATCAGCGCCATCACCATGTCGGCCGTGTCCTCGGTCGTGACACCGGGCGTGTTCGACACCAGGATTCCCCGCTGGCGTGCCGTCGCCACGTCGATGTGATCGACCCCGGCGCCATAATTGGCGATCAGCTTCAGCTTCTCGCCCGCCTGGGCCAGAAGCCCCGCGTCGATCGTGTCGGTGATCGTCGGCACCAGCACATCCGCGCGCCGCATCGCATTGGCCAGCTCTTCGCGGGTCATCGCGACATCGGGGTCGCGGAGCTCCACATCGAACAGCTCCTTCATCCGGGTCTCCACGACCTCGGGCAGCCGTCGCGTCACGATCACAGTCAGGCGGCTGGCAGGCATGCTCTTCTCCCCGACACTTCCAAATCCGGCGTCCTTGGGGCAAGGTGCAGCCAAGCGGGGCGATGCACAAGACCCAGGTAGAGCGGTAACGGTACGGATGACCTGCACGGCATCCCGGAAGGCGGCAAGATGAAACGGTTGGTCGCGGTTTTGGCACTGCTGGGCGCACTTGTGGGCACCTCCCTCGGCGCGCAGGAAGCGGCTGCACCGGAAACCGACGTGCCGGTCGTCATCGACAAGGCTCCGGAAAGGCAGTGCCAGCCCGATATCGGCTGTGTCACCAACCTGCCCCTGCCGCGCTTCGTCTCGCTGAAAGGGTCCGAGGGCAACGCGCGGCGCGGTCCCGGCCTGACTCACCGAATCGACTGGGTCTTCACCCGCGCGGGCATGCCGCTGAAGATCACCGCCGAATTCGAGAACTGGCGCCGGGTCGAGGATTTCGAAGGCGCTGGCGGCTGGGTCCATTTCTCGCTGCTGTCCGGGGTCCGCAGCGCGCTGGTCACCCTCGACATGGCCCAGCTGCACGCCGACCCCGACGATGGCGCAACCGTCGTCGCGCAAGCCGAGCTTGGGGTGATCGGCCGCATACTGGAGTGCAACCCCGCCTGGTGCCGCGTCTCGCTGGACGGCACGCGGGGCTGGATCAGGAAAAGCTCCATCTGGGGCGTGACGGAGGATGAAGTTGTCCAGTAAGCCGACCGCGGGGGTCAGCCTGGCGATTTCGGCCGGGCTCGCCTCGGTTCTGGTCGCGGCGGTTCTGGTCGCGCTGAAGCTCTGGGCGCTGGCCGAGACGGGGGCGCTGTCCATCGCCGCCTCGCTGGCCGACTCGGCGATGGATCTCATGATGTCGCTTGGCGCCGCCGTCGCCATCGTCTACGCCGCCCGCCCTGCCGACGAGGACCACGCCTTCGGCCACACCTCGGCCGAGGATCTGACCGCGCTGGCGCAATCCGCCTTCATCCTGGTCTCCTCGGGCGTGATCGGCTGGACCGCGGTCTACCGCCTGACCGCCGACACCCCGCACCAGCTGGCGTCCGAAGGGCGTGGGCTGATCGTAATGGTCATCTCGATCATCCTGACTCTGGCGCTGGTCTGGTGGCAAGGCCGCGTCGCCCGCCGGACCGGCAGCAAGGTCGTCGCCGCCGACCGGCTGCACTACGTGGGCGACCTGCTGCCAAGCCTCGGGGCCATCGGCGCGCTCTGGGCCTCTGGCCGCTACGGGATCGGCTCGATCGACGCGATTGTCGCCCTGGCAGCAGCCGCCGTCATGCTGGTCGGGGCGCTGCGCATCGGCAGGGACGCCTGGGATGCGCTGATGGATCGCGCCGCCGACCCCCGGATCATCGAGGGCATCGGCCGCATCGCCGCCGACTGGCCCGGCGTGCGCGGCTACCATGATCTCAAGACCCGGACCGCCGGCAGCCGCCTTTTCGTCAACATCCACATCGAGCTGGACGGCGACCAGTCCCTGCGCCAGGCGCATGACATCGGCGCAAGCCTCCGCCGCGCCATCCTGGACGCCTATCCCCATGCCGACGTGATCATCCACAAGGACGTCCACCGCGAGACACAGGCAGTTGACTTGACCCATGCTCCGCACGATTATACGAACGTATAACAAATGGACGCCATGCAACCCGCCCGCCGCCTTTACCGCCGCGAAAGCGAAGAAAGCCGTCGCACGGCGCTGATCGCGGCCACGCAAGAGCTTGTGGCCGAAGGCGGGCCCGAGGCCGCGACGGTGCGCGCCATTGCCGAACGGGCCGGGGTCACGCCCGGGCTGATCCGCCACTACTTCCAGTCCAAGGACGAACTGACCCGCGCCGCCTATCGCGCCCTGATGGACGGGATGACCGCCAAGGGCTCGGACGCCATCGAAGGCGTCGGCGCGGGGCCCGAGGAACGGCTGGCCGCCTTCATCGCCGCCTCGCTGCGCCCGCCGGTCCTTGATGCCGGGGCCGTGGTGCTTTGGGCCGGCTACATGCACAAGGTGCGCAGCGACCCCGATCTGATGGCCGTGCACGAGGCCAGCTACCTGGCCTACCGCGACACCCTGCAACGCCTGATCGACACGCTTCCACGGGTGGTCAAGCCCGGCCAGACCCGCGCCGAGGCCATTGCCTGCAACGCCCTGATCGACGGGCTTTGGGTCGAAGGCTCGCTGCTGCCCGGCACCTTCGACCCGGGCGAGGTCATCGTCATCGGCCTCTCTGCGGTCAGCGCCATCCTGGGCGTGAACCTGATGGAACACACTGCCATGCTCCCCGATTTCGGAAAGACAACACCATGAGATACGCCTCTGTCACCGACCGCCTGTCCGACCTTGGCGGTGCAAAGTGGGCATTGCATGCCCGCGCCCGGGCGATGAAGGCCGCGGGTGAGGCCATCATCGAGCTCACCATCGGCGAACCCGACGTCCCTGCCCCCACCCGCTACATCGAGGCCGCGACTGCCGCGATGCGGGCCGGGCGCACCGGCTATTCCAACGGCCGGGGCGAGCCCGGCCTCGTCGCCGCCCTTGCGGCCCGCTACAGCGCCCGCCGCGGGCGCGTGATCGGCCGGGACCAGATCATGTGCCTGCCCGGCACCCAGACCGTGCTTTACGGCATCCTGCGCACTCTGGTCGAAGCCGGGGACGAGGTCCTGCTCGGCGACCCGATGTATGCCACCTATGAGGGCCTGATCGCCCAGACCGGCGCCAGGATGGTTCCCGTGCCGCTGAAACCCGAATCCGGCTTTCGGATGCAGGCCGCCGACGTGGCCGCCCGGATCACGCCCCGCAGCCGCGTCCTGTTCCTGAACTCGCCCCACAACCCGACCGGCGCGGTCCTGCGCCCCGAGGATATCCGCGCGCTTGGCGACCTGGCAAAGGCCCATGATCTGTGGATTCTCTGTGACGAGGTCTACGAGGATCTGGTCTTCCCCGGCGTCCCCTTCACCTCACCCCTCGACCATGCGGACCTCGCCGACCGCACCATCGTCGCCTCGTCGATCTCGAAGTCCCACGCCGCCCCCGGCTTCCGCTCCGGCTGGTGCGTCGGCCCGGCCGAGTTCTGCGCGCGGATGCTGCCACTTTCAGAAACCATGCTGTTTGGCAGCCAGCCCTTCCTTGCGGATGCCACCGAACTTGCAGTTTCCGAACCTTCCCCCGTCGCCGCCGGGATGGCCGAACGCTTCTCCCGCCGCGCCGGGATCATTGCCGACAGGCTGTCAGGGGTGAACGGGCTTTACGTCCACCGGCCCGAGGCCGGCATGTTCGCCCTGATCGACGTCCGCGCCACGGGCCTGTCGGGAGAGGACTTCGCCGCCACCCTGCTTGACCGGCAGAAAGTCGCCGTCATGCCGGGCGAAAGCTTCGGTGCGGGCCTTTCCGGCTGGCTGCGCCTGTCGCTCACCCAACCTGACGACGGCACCGCCCTCGCCGCCAATCGCATCGCCGCCCATGCGGCCAGCATCCTGGGGAACGCAGCATGACCACCGTCGGCATCCGTCTGGTCGAGGGCCTGATCGCCCGCGGCATCGACACCGTCTTCGGCATCCCCGGCGTCCACACCATCGAGCTTTATCGCGGCCTCGCCGCGGCCCAGGGCAAGATCCGCCACGTCACCCCCCGCCACGAACAGGGCGCGGGCTTCATGGCCGACGGCTATGCCCGCGTCTCGGGCAGACCCGCCGCCGCCTTCGTCATCACCGGGCCGGGCCTCACGAACACGCTGACCGCGATGGCTCAGGCCAAGGCCGATTCGGTGCCGATGCTGGTGATCTCCGGCCTTGGCCGCAGCGACACGCTGGGCAAGGGCCTGGGCCGGTTGCACGAGCTTCCCGACCAGGGCGCGATGGTTGCCACCCTTTGCCACACCGAAACCGTGACCGACCCCAGGACGCTGGGCGAGGTGCTGGACCGCGCCTTCGCCGCCATGACCGCAGGTCGTCCCGGCCCCGCGCATATCCAGATTTCCACCAACATGATGGGCCAGCCCTGCCCCGAACTGCCGCCCTCCGTGACATCCAGCAGCGCCGTGCCCCTGCCGCTTGGCCGCCTGCGCAACATCGCCGCCGCCCTGAACGCCGCCGAGCGTGTGGTCATCCTGGCTGGCGGAGGCACGCGCGGGGCCGAAGGTCCGCTGCAGAAACTGGCGGAATCGCTTGACGCCCCGGTGATCCAGACCGTCAACGCGCGCGGTGCGATGTTTGGCCACCGGCTGACCATCCCGGCCTCGCCCAGCCTGACCTCGGTCCGCAAGTTCATTGCCGACGCCGACCAGATCCTTGCCATCGGCACGGAGCTGGGGCCCACCGATTATGACATGTATGCCAATGGGCGCGTCCCGAACCTGTCGGACATGATCCGCATCGACATCTGCGCGGACCAGCTGGCCCGCCACCCCGCGAAGATGCCGGTCAAGGCCGACGCCGGGGCGATGATGGCCGCGCTGATGCCGATGACGATCCGCGCCAATCGCGATGGTGCCACAAGGGCCGAGGCCGTCCGCAAGGCCGCGCGGGCCGAGCTTGCCGTCCCTGGACGCGGGCATGCCCGCCCGGCTGGACATGGTCGAGGTGATCCGCGACGCCATGCCGAACGCGATCATCGTCGGCGACAGCACCCAGCCGGTCTATGCCGCCAACCTCTACTATGACCACGACCGTCCTCGCGGCTGGTTCAATGCGGCCACCGGCTATGGCGCGCTTGGCTATGCCCCCGGCGCGGCCATCGGCGCGGCCATCGCCGCCCCTGGCGTGCCCGTGGTCTGCCTGATCGGCGATGGCGGTCTGCAGTTCAGCCCCGGAGAGCTGCGCACCGCCGTCGACGAAAAGCTGCCCATTACCTACATCGTCTGGAACAACGCCGGCTTCCGCGAGATCGAGGATGCGCTCCGCCAGGCCAAGGTGAACCCGATCATCGGCTGCCACCCCTCACCGCTGGACATGGAGCATTTCGCGATGGCCTGCGACATGGTCTTCGCCAGCGTCCCCCCCGACCCCGACCAGCTGGGCGAACTGCTCATCACCCCGCACGACGGCCCGCGCTTCCTGGAGATTCAGGCCCGCTGACGCCGCAGGATCGGGGCCAGGACAAGGACCAGCGCGACCAGGCAGGCCGCCCAGACGAAGGCGAACCGCAGCCCGAAGCTCCCCGCAAGCACCCCCAGCAGCGGCGGCCCGACGAAGTATCCGAAGTAGCCCAGCAGCGTTGCCCGCGCGATGGCTCGGGCCCGGGCCTCGCCCGGGCTCATCTGCCCGACCAGCGAGAACGCCGTCGGTGCCAGCACCGACGCGCCGATACCCATGACGAAGAACCCGAGATAGGCGACCAAGGGGCTTGGCGCCTGAGCCACGACCAGCGCGCCCGCAGCCGCGATCACCGCGCCGACCCGCAGGATGGTGAAGGCATCCACCCGGCCCGCCAGCCACTGCCCGCCCAGCCGCGCGAACCCCATCGTCAGCGCCAGCATCGCCGGTCCCAGCGCGCCTTGCTCGGGGCTGCCGCCCAGGGTCTTCTCGATGTGCAGGGCCGACCAGTTCTCGGCCGCGTTCTCGGTCATGAAGGCAATGAGCACGATCCCGCCGCCAAGCACCGGCACCAGGCCCAGGGGCACTGCGGTCCCGTCCTTCGGCTTGCGCAGCCCGTCGATCCGCCCGTCGCGTTCGATGGTCAGCGTCGCGCAAAGGACCCCGACCGCCGCCATCGTCCCCATCACCCAGTCCGGCCCCCAGCCCGCGCCCCGCAAGGTCCCGGTCAGCACCGCGCCGCCCGCATAGCCGAAGGAATAGGCGGCATGGGCCAGGTTCATCAGGTGCAGGCCGCGTTGCGTCTCGATCGCCGCCACGCGGGCGTTCATCAGCACATCCGTCAGCCCGGTCGCCGCCCCGGCACAGGCCATCGCCAGCGGGAAAAGCCACCAGACCGACGTCTGCCCCGGCAGCATGAAGGCCAGCGCCATCAAGAGGACCGCCAGCGGCAGCGCCGCCCGCCCCAGCGCCGCGCCGAACGCCGGGGCCATCAGCATCGCGCCGATCGCCGCGATGGGCGTCATGAAGATCAGCAGGCCCAGCTGCGCCTCGTCCACGCCAAGCATTGCCTTCAGGTCCGGCAGCACCGCCGCGAAGGTCCCCCACAACACACCCATTGCCGCAAAGGCCCCGATGGCAGGGCGGGCATGGACCAGGATGGGAAGGGAAAACATCGGACCGCTCCAGGGCAGGAAAGCGACAGCTAGCCCGGTCGACCGGTTGCATCCTGCCCACCGGCGACCCCGAACCCCGCCGAAAGCGACATCCCGATGCGCGCGTCCGGGTGCGGGAACTTCGCGCTTCCCTTCCCGCCGATTCGTCGCTATAGGCCCCCGGTCGCGCCATGCACCCTTGGAGGATGGCGGACTTATTCATTGGAGAGACCCTATGGCACGCGAGATCATCGATCTTACCGCCGAGGTACGGACGGGGACAGGCAAGGGGGCCGCCCGTCAAGCCCGTCGTGACGGCTACGTACCTGGCATCATCTATGGCGACGGCGTCGAGCCGGTCGCGATCAAGATGAAATTCAACTACCTCCTGACCAAGCTGCGGCAGGGTCGCTTCCTGCAGACGCTGTTCAACCTCAAGGTTGAAGGCCAGCCCGACGTCCACGTCGTGTGCCGGGGCGTCCAGCGCGACGTGGTCAAGGACATGCCGACGCATGTCGACTTCATGCGCATCCACGACGACAGCCGGATCGAGCTGTTCATCCATGTGGAATTCATCAACCACGAAGCCTCGCCCGGCCTCAAGCGCGGCGGCACCCTGACGGTCGTGCGGCACGAAGTCGAACTGGAAGTCACCGCCGGCGACATCCCCGATCACATCACGGTCGACCTGACCGGCAAGAAGATCGGCGACGTCATCCACATCGACGACGTGGACCTGCCCGCAGGCGCCAAGCCGACCATCGCCCGCAACTTCGTGATCGCGAACGTGGCCGCTCCGGCTGGCCTCGCCGCGGTCGAGGAAGAACCCGCCACCGCCTGACGGCGCGTGACGATCGCTACCGCGCGGGGGGCCTTCGGGTCCCCCGTTCGCGTTTCAGGGCCAGAGCAGTGCCTCGGTCATGTCCGCAAGCAACTGGTCCGCCCGCGCCCGGACCGCCCCGACGTCGCCGTGCATCCCGCATTGTGCCGATGCCGCCGCCGGATCGACGACACCCGCCTACTCGGTGCCCGCGCCGCATGACCGGCGAAAGACCAGCGTGTCCTTCCTTGCCCCCTCGGCCGGAACGAAGCCCTGAGCCTGAAGCGCTGCGCTGATCCGGTCCACTCCTGCCTGGCCATAGACCTGGGGATGCGTCTCGACCACCACCAGCCGCACCCCCGGCAAGGGCTGGGTCAGCACCTCAAGCTCACCCCCCTCGATGTCACAGCAGATCACCGTCGGGGTCAGCTTCGCCAGCAGCGTCCCGATCGGCCGCGCCGGAACCCGGATCACCTGGGCATTCTCCGGCCATCCGTCCGGCCCCTGCAAGGCACTGGCCCAGAAGGCAGGCCGCTGGCCGAACTCCACCTCGCCCTCGCCCGCAGCGACGACTGCCCCGCGCATCACCTTGACGCCCTCGAACCCGTTCGCCGCCAGGTTCCGCCGCGCCAGCCTGACCGTCTCCGGCCCCGCCTCGACGCCGAAAACCGCGGCCTCGCCCAGCACTCCCGCCGCCAGCGCGCAGATGAACCCCAGCCCCGCGCCCAGGTCCAGAAGCCGGTCCCCCGGCCGCAGGTGCAACAGCAGCGCATCCGCCTCGTGGTTTTCGTAGCGCCCACTGGCCAGCGCCCGCTCCAGGTTTCCCTTCAGCGCCGCCTCCGGCAGATAAAGCGTCAGGCCGCGAAGAGTGAAGCTGCGCATCGGGGTCCGGTTGGTTGTCTGAAGCCTCAAGCCCAGCTATATCGCACAGGTTGCGCAAAGCGGGAGAGCAAAGGTGAAACTCTGGGTCGGCCTTGGCAATCCCGGCGCGAAATATGCCGGCAACCGGCACAACATCGGCTTCATGGCGCTGGACCGCATCGCCGCCGACCACGGCTTCACCCCCTGGCGCAAGGCCTTCCAGGGGCTGGTCAGCGAAGGCCGTCTCGGCGCGGAAAAGGTGGCGCTTCTGAAGCCCGAGACCTTCATGAACCTCTCCGGCCAGTCGGTCCAGGCCGCCGTCGCCTTCTGGAAGCTGCCGCTGGCCGACCTGACCGTCTTCCACGACGAATTGGACCTCGCCCCCGGCAAGCTGCGCCTGAAACAGGGCGGCGGCCATGCCGGCCACAACGGGCTGCGGTCGATCCACGGCCACCTGGGCGAGGCTTACGCCCGCGTCCGGCTTGGCATCGGCCATCCCGGCCACAAGGACGCCGTTGCCGCCTATGTGCTTCACGACTTCGCCAAATCGGACGCCGATTGGCTCGAAGACCTTCTGCGCGGCATCTCCGACGGGGCCGAGGCCCTGGCGGCAGGCGATGGGCAGAGGTTCATGAACGCCGTTTCCCTGCGCACCGCCCCGCCCCGGTCCTCGACGACGAAGGAAAAGCCCGAGACCGCCAACCCGCCGCCGGAGCCGGCCAGTGACAGCCGCAGCCCGATGCAGAAGCTGCTGGACAAGTTCAGGTGAGCCTGGTCCGGCAAGCCTTCCACCAGCAGGCGAGAGCCTGCGCCGCCCTCGGCTCGCCCCTCATGCAACGGCTCATGGCAGGCCTTGCCGACCGACTGGGGCCAGGCGATCCGGTGGCGGACATGGTCCTTGGCTGGGTCGGTGATCCGTCGTCACGCGCCGATTCCCTGCCGCTTCGCCTCGCGGGCGGCCTCCACGCGCTGACCCTGTCCGGACAGGCACCTGCACTGGCCGCTGCCTATGCCACGGGCCAGGACCCGACCGATACCGCGCTCGCGACGATCCGCCAGCACCCGACCTTCCTCCTGGACTGGTTGAAATCTCCGCCCCAGACAAACGAGGTGCGACGCTCGGCCGCGGTGATCGCCGCAGCGCACTGGCTGACCGCGCGTTTCGGACTGCCGCTGGTCCTGTACGAACTTGGCGCAAGCGCCGGGCTGAACCTCTGCTGGGACCACTACGCCCTGCACGCGGGCGGCAAATGCTTCGGTCCCGCCGACGCCGCCGTCACCCTGGCACCCGCCTGGACCGGCCCCCTGCCCCCGGTCGCCAAACCCGTCATTCTGGACCGGCGCGGCGTCGACCTGAACCCGCTCGACCCTGTGGCGGATCGCCTGCGCCTGCTCGCCTATCTCTGGCCTGACCAACCCGACCGCCTTGCCCGCACCGCTGCCGCCCTGGATCTTGCCGCCAGGGTACGCCCCCCGGTCGACCGCGCCGACGCCGCCGACTGGCTGGAGACCTGCCTGTCCACACCGGCCGAAGGTGCCTTGCACCTGATCTTCCACACCGTCGCCTGGCAATACTTCCCGCCCGCCACTCAGGCCCGCGCTCTGGCCGCGATGGACACAGCCAGTCGCCGCAGCACGATTGCCCGGCTGTCGATGGAAGCCGACAGTCACAACCCCGGCGCCGGTCTCAGCCTGACGCTCTGGCCGGGCGGCGAAACCATCCGCCTCGGTCGCGCCGATTTCCACGGCCGCTGGGTCGACTGGCAAGCCCCACGCCCCAGGCCCTGACCCTTTCACACTTGCCCAAATATCCTCCGGGGGTCTGGGGGGGAAAACCCCCACTGACCGAGCCTGCGTGCGTCCTTCACGCATGCGGGCGAGACAAAAGGCGTGCGCGCCAGCGCTCAATTCGAAAACCGCCCCTATCCGCGCGACACCAGGCCTGTCAGCGCCCGACTGACCAGCGAGGACACCGCCGGTCGCTCCAGCGCGACGAAGGGCATCGGCCGGCACAACTCCAGCGCCGCCACCCCCACCCGCGCCGTCAGCGCCCCGTTGACCACCCCCTCGCCGACCCGGCGCGAGAGTTTGGACAGCACCCCGCCCCCCGCAACCGACCCGATCATGTCGTCGGTCAGCGCCAATGCCCCCGCCGCAACCAGCGAGCCGAACACCCGGCGGAGCAGCTTCAGGCTGCCGAAACTCCCCGACCGCCCGCCATAGATCTCCGCGATCCGCCGGATCATCCGCAGGTTCGCCACCGCCGCCGTCGCCACATCGACCAGCGCCAGCGGGACCAGCGCGGTCACCATCGCCACCTGCCGCGCGGCAGCCTCGATCACCAGCCGCGCCTCGGCGTCCAGCGTGACCAGAAGCTCCCGCTCCGCCAGCGCCAGCAGGGCGTCTGCGTCCATCACCTCGCCCTCCCGCTCGGCCAGCCGTGCCCGGCCCCAGGCGGTATCCCCCCGCGCGGCGTAAAGCGAAGTCAGGTTGGCGACCACCCGACGCGCCTCCTTCAGGTCCGCCGCCGCCCGCGCCTCGACCGCCCGCGCGCGCAAGCCGTCCAGCCGCCCCAGCCGCAGGAAGGCCCCCCATTCGCGCAACGCCAGGACCAGCCCCGCCGCAACCGCAACCGCCACCAGTGCAAAGGCCGCCCAGCCCAGGACGACATTCCGCGCCAGAAGCCCGGTCACGAAATCATGGGCCGCGACCGACAGGGCAAAGGTGAACAGCGCCGCGAAGGCCCAGACCGCGAACCGGGTCAGGGCCGACCCGCGCCGCTGCGACAGCGCGGCAACCGCCTGCATCGCTTGTCCCTCGGGCAGCGCATCTGGCACCGGCGGGGCGAGCGAGGGATCCACGGCCTCGGCCATCTCTTCCAGGAAGGGCTTCGGGGGACGGCTCACAACTGGTCTCCGATCAGGAACTCGACGGCGCGGTCCAGCCGGATATGCGGCGGGCCTTCGCCCGGTCGCAGGGTCAGCCGCGCCGGGGCAAAGGTCATCAGGCTGTAATCGGCGTCCAGCCAGGCCTCCGCCCCCTCCCGCGCAGGCGACAACAGCCGCGACGGGTCGGACGGCAGCGCGCCGGGATACATCAGCGCAGGCTTGCCCGTGGATTGCAGCATTCCCCGGACCGCCGGGACCTCGACCCCGTCCCGCGTCACCCGTTCCTCCACCGTGGCTCGCAGCGAAGCCAGCGACATCGCGTCGGTTCGCGCACCCGAGAAGTCGGCCCGTTGCTTCGCCTCGGCCAGAAGCGAGGCGGTGATCGCGGTCAGCGCCGGATGCTGTTCGTGGTGCAGGTGGTCAGCCTTGGTGGCCGCGAAGAGGATACGCTCGACCCGATGCGCGCCGAAAAGACCGGACAGCCAGGTGTTCCGTCCCGGCCGGAAGCTCGACAGGACCTCGGCCATCACCCGCCGCAGATCCTCGACCGCGCGCGGCCCCTGGTGGATCGCGCCCAGGACATCGGCCAGCACGACCTGCCGGTCGATCCTGGCGAAGTGGTCGCGGAAGAAGGGGCGGACGACGCGGGACTTGTAGGCCTCGTAGCGCCGCTCCATCTCGCGCCAAAGACTGCTCCGGCCCATCGTCGCGGGCCGCGGCAGGGGCGCGAAGGTCAGGACGGGCGAGCCGGCAAGGTCGCCGGGAAGCAGGAACCGGCCGGGTGTGACGTCGACCCGGCCCAGGTCGCGGGCAGTGGTCAGGTAGGCGGTGAAGGTCTCGGCCAGTTGCCGGGCCCGGGCCTCGTCCAGCCGCAAGGCACCATCCTCGGCGCGGGCAAGCGCAAGGTAGGGGGCGGCCTCGGGGCGGCGTTCCAGCCGCACCAGGGTCGCTTCGGACCAGGCGTCGTAGGTCTGATCCAGCAGTGCGAGGTCCAGGAGCCACTCGCCGGGATAGTCGACGATATCGAGGTGCACTGTGTGCGGCCCGCGCCAGGAGGAAAGGAACCCGGCTGGCTGGACGCGGAAGGAAAGACGAAGCTCCGAGATCGCACGCGTCGAGGCGGGCCAGCGCGGCTGGTCGCCGGTCAGGGCGGCAAGGTGCGCCTCATAATCGAAGCGGGGCAGCGTCAGGTCCGGCTGGGGTTGCAGGTAGACCGCCTGGATGCGGCCTTCGGCATGGGCCTTCAGCTGCGGCATCCGGCCCCGGTTCAGCAGGTTCGCGACCAGCGCAGTGATGAACACGGTCTTTCCCGCGCGCGAAAGCCCGGTCACCCCAAGGCGGAGCGAGGAGTCGAACAGGGTTTCGGAGAGGCTGGCCCCGGCACCTTCGATCCCGCGGGTGATCCCGTCCGTCAGTCCGGAAAATGCCAAGTCCGCGTTCCTTTCCTGCGTGGGGGCGAAGATAGGGCGGGCCGGGCGGGAATGGAAGGCGGGTGGGTAGGGTGGGCGATATCGCCCACCTTACGCTTGCGCTGTCCACATCGGACGGGGCGAGGGTGGCAAATGAAGTCAAGGGCTTGGCCGCGGGCATATCGGTTTTGGCAAGGATTGCGCGGGGCCTGGCTTCCGAGGTAGGGAAGGCGATGCCCCGCTATGCCCTGCAGATCGAATATGACGGCGGCCCCTTTGCGGGCTGGCAGCGGCAGGCGCAGGGCCTGCCTTCCGTGCAGGAGGCGGTTGAGCGCGCCCTGGGCAAGCTGGACCCCGGCCCCCACACCATCGCCGCCGCCGGGCGCACCGATGCCGGGGTCCATGCCACCGCGCAGGTCGCGCACGCGGACCTGACGAAGGACTGGGAGCCGTTCCGCCTTGCCGCGGCCTTGAACGCGCATCTGCGGCCGGACCCGGTGGCAGTGCTTGCCTGCGCCCGGGTGCCGGACGATTTTCACGCCCGCTTTTCAGCCACCGGACGGCGCTATGCCTTCCGCCTTGTCGCCCGCCGCGCGCCGGTCACGCATGACCGGGGTCTGGTCTGGCAGGTCCTGAACCGGCTGGACGTCGAGGCGATGCGGGCGGGCGCGGCAGAGCTTGTCGGACACCACGATTTCACCACCTTCCGCTCGGCTCTGTGCCAGGCGAAAAGCCCGGTGAAGACGCTGGACCGGATCGAGATCAGCCAGCACCCCTACCCCGGCGGCGTCGAGTACCGCTTCGACCTTGCCGCGCGCAGCTTCCTGCACAACCAGGTGCGGTCGATCGTCGGCACGCTGGAGCGCGTCGGCGCGGGGGCCTGGACGCCCGAGGATGTGCGGGCTGCGCTGGAAGCGAAGGACCGGGCGGCCTGCGGGCCGGTCTGCCCGCCGCAGGGGTTGTATCTGGTCGGGGTCAGCTATCCGGTCGACCCTTTCGCGGAGTGACGCTCGTCGGGGACTTCGTCCCTCCTCGCATGGCGTCCACCGACGAGAAGCCGAAGGCGAACGAGGAGGCGCCGGTCAGTTCAGGTCCTTCAAGAGCCGCCCGTGCTTGCGCACCTCGGTCAGCACCGCGCCGAAGGTGACAAGGCCGCGGCCCGCCAGCATCGGCATCAGCTTCAGGAACGCATCCGCCGTGGCGAGGGTGTCGCCGAGGGCCGTGTGACGGTCTTCCTCGGGGATGGTGATCCCCAGCCGGTGTGACAGCGCGTCCAGGCTGTGGACCTCGTGCTGGCCGTAGACCACCGCCGACAAGAGGACCGTATCCAGCACCGGCATGTCGAAGGTCAGGCCCAGCTGCCCTTCGACCCGGCGCAGGAATTCCATGTCGAAGGGCGCGTTGTGGGCGATCAGCACCGCGCCTTCGGCGAACTTGTGAAAGCGGCGGACAACGTCGGCGACGGGCGGGGCGTCGGCGACCATCGCGTCGGTGATGCCATGCACTTCGGTCGAAACCGGAGGAATGGCCCGGCCGGGGTTGACGAGAGTGTCGAAGACCTCGCCCTCGACCCGGCGGCCATTGACGATGCGGACGGCGGCCAGCTGGACGATCTCGTCGCCCTGGCGGGGATTGAGGCCCGTCGTCTCGCTGTCGAAGACCACGTAGGTCAGCTTGTCGAGCCGGGTGTCGGCCAGCTTGTCGGTGCGGGCGGGCGACAGCAGCTCGAAGTCGTAGACCACCTTGCGCGCCACCGGTTTCGGACGGGCCACGGCGCGGCGGGCCTGGCGGATCGGCAGGCACAGCGCGGGGCGGCCGTCGGCCTGGGTCTCGGGCCAAAGCTCGGTCGCATGGGTAGCCAGGACCGCGCGGGCGGGGCGGTCGCTGTCCTCTGACAGAGGGAAGGCGAGCCAGCCGTCCAGCTCGCCCACGCCGACGCGCGGGCCGCTCCAGGCAAGGCGGATCGCAGCGCCGGTGTCTTCTTCCTCGATGGTCAGGTGCAGGGGGGCGCGGTCCGCAAGGTGGCGGGCGAGGTGTTCCAGAAGCGTCAGGATCTCGTAGCCGTTGCAGCGCAGGATCAGGTCGGCGGTTTCGGTGGTGACGGTGATGCCTTGCGTGGCCGCCCTGGCGGCAAGCCCCTGCGCCAGGTCAAAGGCGCGGGTTTGCGGCAGGGCGCCGGTTTCGGACTGCGACTCGTCGCGGGCGGCGCCAAAGCGGGTCACGGCCTGGCTCAGCCTGGCGACCTCTTCCCGCAGCGCGCCTTGCATCGGCCCGGGCAGCGCGTCGTCGGGCATCACGCCGACCAGCGTCGCAAGGGCCGCCGACGGGCGGCGCAGGCTGTCGAGCGCGCCCTCCAGCATCGCCTCGCGCCGCGCATCCGCCGCCATGTCGCCGGTGATGTCGCGCAGCGTCAGCACGTAGCCTTGCGTGCCGCCATCGCCCAGAAGCCGCATCCGCGCGGCCAGCACGCGCGCGCCGGCCGTGGTGGTGCACAGAAGGTCCGATACCGCGTCGGGGTCGCCGGTTGCGATCAGGCGCTCATGCGCCAGCCGCAGGGGGGCGGCGTGGAGGTAGTCGAAGAGCTTGCGGTCCAGGCCCGCCTCCAGCCCCCCCGCCCGGCCGGTGCCAAGGATGTCGGCGGCGGGGCCGTTGTAGAAGACCAGCGCATGATCCGCCGAGCAGAGGACCACGCCCACGGGGACGTCGGAGAGGAGCGCCTCGAGCCGGGCCTTTTCCGACCCCAGGCGCAGGGTTTCGCGCGCCACGGCCTCGGCCAGCGCCGAGCGGGTTTCGGCCAGGCTGCGCGCGGCGGCCTGGGCGGCGGGCGCGAGGTCGCCCAGATAGCGGGCGATGGCGGCGTCCATCTCGGCGGTGACATCGGAATGGGCGCGGGCACGCAGGGCACCGGACAGGGTCTCGATGGGCTTGGCCACGTTCAGATCGAAAAGGTACCAGACCGCAGCCACCAACCCCAGGGCGGCAAAGCCCGCCAGGACCCCGGCCTGGACGAAGCCCTGGCCGACGCCGGGCTGGCCGAGGCGGCTGTAGCCCAGCCAGAGGCCAAGGCCCGTGGCGACAAGGATCGCGGCGGCAAGGCCCGCGAAAATCAGGAAGACCCGAAGGCGAAGGGAAAGGCGAGACAGCATCGCCTATGCGCCGGGCGCCAGAAGTCGCCGCACCTCGTCCCGCAGGTCCTTGAGCTCGAAGGGTTTCGAGATGAAGCCGTCAGCCCCCAGTGCCAACCCCTTGCGCCGTTCGATGGTCGATCCGCGGGCGGTCATCATCAGCACCTTGACGTCCGCCAGCGAAGGGTCGGTGCGGATGCCCTCGCAGATCTCATAGCCCGACACCTCGGGCAGCATGACGTCCAGCAGGACGAGGTCGGGATGCGTGTCACGGATGCGCGGCAGCGCGTCGGCCCCGCTTGACACGCGGTCGTGGTCATAGCCTTCGCGCGTCATCAGGTAGTCCAGCGCGACGGCGATGTTGTCCTCGTCCTCGACGACCAGGATGCGCGGCTTGCGGCCCATGACCTACCCCTCCTTGCAGGCGGCCTGTTGCAGGCCGTCCGGGTTCTCCAGCACCAGCCATTCGGCGCCGGTCAGCATGCCGTTCGCGTCGATCGCCATGCCTTCGGTCACTGCCACGCGGCGCTTTCCGACGCAGTCGAAGACCATCAGGGCGGTTTGCGGGTTCTGCCAGCGGGCAAAGCCGAACACCGGGGCGACGACCAGGTCGTCCCGCTCGGGGTGGCGGGCCAGCTTGGAGCCGTCAAGCGCGGTGAAGTGGTTCACCACCGGCACGGCGAAGGTCCAGGGCCGCAGCGGCGAGGTGGCGGTTTCAGCGTTGGCCACCACGAACTGCGCCGGCAGGGCCGCCGAGACGCGGTTGAACCAGCTGTATTCCATGTAGATCGCCGTCGCGATCAGCCCGGCACCGGCCAAGGCCGGTGTGGCCCAGGCGGGGATCGCGGCAAACTTCTTGCGCAGCGCCCAGACCAGAAGGCCAAGCGTCAGGGCAACGAAGAACGAGCCGAGGAGTTCTAGGGCCATTTGGGTCTCAACTTCTGGCGCCGCGGGACGATCCCACGGCAGATTGCATGGTGCGGACGACAACAAAGGCGTCGCGCAGGTGGCTGCGTTCGAAATCCGACAGTTCCGAGGGCGCGATGAAGTTGTCGGGACGCTCGCCCGCCTTCACCCGCCGCGCCTGATGTTCGAGACGGGTCTCGGCGATCAGGTCGTAGGCCTCGATCAGGTCGCGCGCGCCGCTGGGGCTGATGACCCCCGCCTCGGCCGCGGCTTCCAGCCGGGCGCGGGTGTTCACGGCGGGAAGCTGGCCGATCAGGGTGTAGATCCGGCCCAGGTCCACGACCGGCACCACGCCGTTCATCTTCAGGTCGATGTGGTTCTTGTAGTCGCCCGACCGGATCGTGGCAAAGCCGCGCAACAGGCCAAGCGGCGGGTTGTGCTTCAGGCTGTTGGAAATCATGTGCGCCACGAAGATCGAGTTCTTCGCGGCCATCTCCAGCACCTCGGCCTGCAACGCGCTGTAAAGGCTGGCAGTCCCGCCGATGGGGCGCAGGTCGAACATGACCGAAGCCAGCATCTGCGCCATCGGGTCGGGCGCGCTGACCCACTTGCGGAAATAGCCGCGCCAGACCGCCATCGGCTGGCACCATTGCGGGTTCGTGGCCATCATGTCGCCGGGGCAGTAGACATAGCCGCAGGCGTTCAGCCCGTCGCTGACGATCTTCGCCAGCTTCGCGAAATAATCCATGTCGGCCGCGGTCGCGGCATCGTCGATCATCAGGCAGTTGTCCTGATCGCTGACGCCGGTCTGTTCCTGCCGCCCCTGGCTGCCGCAGGCGAGCCACAGGTAGGGCACCGGGGCCGGTCCAAGCTCGGCCTCGGCCATCGCCAGCAGGCGGCGCGTCACGGTGTCGGCGATGTCGGTGATCAGCCGCGTCACCACCTCATGCGCGGTTCCGCCGCCCACAAGCTGCACCAGCAGCCGAGGGATGCGGACGGTGTTTTCCGCCAGTTCCGCCACCGTCTGCGCCGTGGCCGCGTCCCGCACCAGCAGCGCGGAACTGACCGCCTGAAACCGCACCAGGTCGGTCTGGGTGATCATGCCGACCAGCTTGCCATCGTCCACCACCGGCAGATGGCCGATCCGGTGTTCCAGCATCCG
>PNNE01000100.1 GCA_013824055.1 Rhodobacter sp.
GCCGACAAATGGTGGTAATGCGCCGCGAAACGCACCCATCGAGGCAGTCAATGAGCCGTACCTTCCTTCCCGCCGCTGGCGCAGCGCTGGCTGCCCTGATGCTGGCCGCTTGCGCTCCGACGACCACGCCGACCGGCCCCGGTGTGGGGTTCCAGGATTATGACAGCTTCGTCCGTGGCGCCGCAATGGCCCCGGCGGGTGCGCCGGTGACAGTGCCGCCGCCGGGTGGGGCGTTTGACCCCGCAAGAGCTGCGGCCGCGATCGACCGGGCGCAGGGCTTGGCTCCGGTGGCCTCGCTGTCGCCGACCACGCTGCCGACCCCTATGGCAACCCCGCTGCCGACCCCGGTCGCACCGGTCGTGGCCGGCACTGCGGATCGGCCGCGGGGCGGGGCACCTGCCGGGATCAGGGAAGAATCGGGCGAGGTAGCGGCGAGCAACACCGGCATTTCGGACGAGCAGGATTTCGACGCCGTCGCGGCCCGCGAGACGATCGAAAGCGACGCCGAGCGGATCGCACGGAACCGGGCGGAATATGTCGTCGTCCAGCCAGGTGCCCTGCCACAGCGGCCGGGCGATACCGGGCCGAACATCGTGGAATTCGCGCTGGCAACCAAGCATGCTCCGGGCGTGCAGATGTACCGACGCTCTGCCCTTGGCATCCGCGACGTGAACTCGGCCTGCGCAAGATATGCGTCGCCGGATCAGGCGCAGCAGGACTTCCTGGCCAAGGGCGGCCCGGACCGTGACCGGATGGGCGTCGATCCGGACGGCGACGGCTTCGCCTGCGCCTGGGACCCGCGCCCCTTCCGCACCGCCTTGCAGTGAGCCTGACGCATCCCTCGCCGAACTTTGGCGAGAGGCGGGGCAGGGGCCGGGTGGAGCTGGTGGTGCTGCACCACACCGCCATGCCATCCTGCGCCGCGGCGCTGGAGCGGCTGTGCGACCCTGGGGCCGAGGTTTCGGCGCATTACCTGATCGACAGCGACGGCACGGTTCTGTCCCTGGTGGCCGAGGCCGCGCGGGCCTGGCACGCGGGGGCCGGGGCATGGGCTGGCGCGGGGGACGTCAATTCGCGGTCCATCGGGATCGAACTGGCCAATACCGGGCGCGAGCCCTTTGCCGAACCGCAGATGGCCGCATTGGAGCGGGTGCTGGCGGGGGTTCTGGATCGCCACGCACTGCCGCCCGAAGCGGTGATCGGCCACAGCGACATGGCCCCCGACCGCAAACGCGACCCCGGGTCGCGCTTTGACTGGCGGCGGCTTGCGCTTCAGGACCTGTCCGTCTGGCCCGAGCCGGCGGAGCCTGGCGACTTCCAGGCCGACCTTCGCCGGTTCGGCTACCCGGAGGCCGCGCCAGAGACCCTGCTGTCAGCGTTCCGACTGCGGTTTCGGCCCTGGGTCTGCGGGCCGGTTGACGACACCGACCGGGCGCTGGCGGCCGGGCTGCGGCGCTTTGCGGTTGACGGAGCGCCTGCGGATGCCTAACTGACCGCGTGCGGAGGGCTGGATGACTGCGGGCACCGGAGTGATCCGGGGTTCGAGGAAAGTCCGGACTCCCGTTGGCAAGGGTGCCGGGTAACGCCCGGCGGGGGTAACCCCAGGGAAAGCGCCACAGAGAAGAGACTGCCACGACCCGCAAGGTCCGCCTTCGGCAAAGCGTGGTAAAGGTGAAACGGTGGGGTAAGAGCCCACCGCGGGACTGGCAACAGGACCGGCACGGCAAGCCCCACCCGGAGCAATGCCAAATAGGGGCCTCGCGGCAGGACAGGTCCCGGATTTCGGTCCGGGATACCGCTCGCCAGGGACGCCAACGCCCGAGAGGCCCGGGTTGGCAGCTTGACCGCCGTGGCGACACGGTTGGCAGAGGAATGGTCATCCAGCCCCGGATCTCGGTCCGGGGGGGACAGAATCCGGCTTACAGGCTCTCCGCGCAATTCCTTCGCAATCTGGTGCCGTTGATGTGGCTCAGACCGCGCGCCGCCATGTGGCGGCAAGCCGCCCGATTGCGGTTGACTCTGCCACGAAGACGGATAAAAGGCGGGCTTCAAGGATTTCACCGGGGGATACGGATTCCCCGATGCAGAGGAAACGACCATGGCAAAGCCCGCCACCATCAAGATCCGCCTGAACTCGACCGCGGGCACCGGCCACTTCTACGTGACCAAGAAGAACGCCCGGACGATGACCGAAAAGATGGTCATCAAGAAGTACGACCCCGTCAAGCGGGAGCATGTCGAGTACAAGGAAGGCAAGATCAAGTAAGATCACGCCTGTCTGAAGGATATCGGGGCCGTGTCCGCTGGGGCGCGGCCCTTTTCCTTGGCCGGGAGCCCAAAGCGGCGGTGGTCCAGGCCTTTCCTTTGCGGCGCAATGCTCCATCATTGCCGGCATGGACCAGACCATCACGCTTCGCCCCGCTGCTCTGACCGATCTGGCCGGGATCGACCGGCTCTTGATGCGCAGCTATCCCCGCCTGCTGGCGGCGGACTATCCGCCCTCGACCCTGGTGCTGGCGGTGCCCCGCTTCGCACGGGCGCAACCCGAGTTGCTGGCCTCGGGGCGCTACTTCGTCGCCGAGGAGGCGCAGGGACGCATCCTGGCGGCGGGGGGCTGGTCCAGGCAGGGCCCGTCAGGCGGGCCGGTTGCCGAGACGACAGCGCATGTGCGCCATGTGGCGACCGATCCCGACGTGGTGCGCCAGGGCCTGGGACGGATGGTGATGGAGCGGGTGATGCAGGAGGCCCGCGAGGCCGGGGTGCGCTGGCTTGACTGCCTGTCGACCCGCACGGCGGTTCCGTTCTACCGGTCGCTGAAGTTCCGCGCCCTGAACCCGCAAGAGCTGGTCCTGGGGCCGGGGATCGCCTTTCCGGTGCTGCGGATGGTGGCCGATCTGACCCGAAGCTAGGGCGCAACGAAAAAGGGCCGGTCTTGCGACCGGCCCTTTCGGTTGATGCTGCCTGCGCTATTCGCGGTTGCCCATGAATTGCAGCAGGAACATGAAGATGTTGATGAAGTTCAGGTAGAGGTTCAGCGCGCCCATGGTCGCGGACTTGGACAGCCATTCCTGGTCCATCGACTGCGCATGGGCGATGTAGTCCGTCTTGATGCGCTGGGTGTCGAAGGCGGTCAGGCCCGCGAAGATCAGCAGACCGATCACCGTGATCGCGAAGGCCAGGGCACCCGAGCCGAGAACAGGTTCAGGATCATGGCGACGATCAGGCCGATCAGACCCATCATCAGGAACGTGCCCATGCCGCTGAGGTCACGCTTGGTGACGTAGCCGTAAAGCGACAGGCCCGCGAAGGCGATCGAGGTCACGAGGAAGGTCTGCGCGACCGAGATGCCGGTGAAGGCCTTGAAGATCCAGGCGATGGACAGGCCCATCGCGGCGGCGAAGACGTAGAAGAACAGCTGCGCGCCAGCCGCCGAAAGCCGGTTGATCATCGCACCGAAGGCGAAGACCATCGCCAGCGGCGCGAACATGGCGACCCAGCCCAGAATCGTCATCCCGCCTTCGGGGGTGCGGAAGATCGACAGCAGCGCGTCGGATGTGCCGACGGCCCAGGCGACGCCGAACGTAACCAGCATGGCCACGGACATCAGTCCGTAGACCTTGTTCATATGGGCGCGAAGCCCTTCGTCGATCTGCGCGCGGGCGCCAACGCCTACGCTGCGGACCGTATCAAACTGAGCCATAGAAGCCTCCGATGTTGTCCCTAAGGGCAACGCCGGGGGGACCGGCGCGACCTCGTGCACAGAATATTGGGAAGCCCAGCCAGCATTTCAAGCGCCTTGACTGTCTGGAAGCGGCGAAAATGCAAAGGTTTCAGTCCTTCCAGTGCCGGGGGACGTCCCAGGACGCCCGTTCGGACTCGCTCAGCGCCTCGGGTCGGGTCAGGCCGATGTCGCGCAAGAGGTGATCGTCCAGGTGGCGCAGGGCCCGGCGCGACCGCGCGAGGACCGCCGCCGCGAGGAGACGTCGCGGCAGGTTTGCCAGGAAGGTGGGGCGCAAGAGCAAAAGGGATTGGGCAAGGCGAAGCGGGGCCATGGCGGGTTCCTTCATCTGATCCGGTGATGGGGCGATGCGGTTGCATCAGGATGCTTGAACATTGCGCCAATCCGGGACATGATGGAAACGAATGATTGTTAAATGAAGCATCAGGATCTGTGATATGCCCCGGAACCTCGACCTTGCCGCGCTACGCTCTTTCGTCACGGTTGCCGATGTTGGCGGCGTCACGCGGGCGGCGGGCTATCTGAACCTGACGCAGTCGGCGGTCTCGATGCAGATCAAGCGGCTGGAAGAGGCGCTGGGGATGACCCTGTTCCTGCGCGCGGCGCGCAAGCTGGCGCTGTCGCCAGAGGGCGAGCAGCTTCTGTCCTATGGCCGCAGGATGCTGGCGCTGAACGACGAGGCCCTGTCGCAACTGGCGGCCACCAGTTGCCAGGGCGAAATCCGGCTGGGTGTGCCGCATGACGTGGTCTATCCGGCGATCCCCGGCATCCTGCGCCGCATGGCCCAGGCCTATCCGCGGGTGCGGATCAACCTGGTCTCGTCCTTCACCCTCCTGATGAAGCAGGACTTCGCCCGCGGCGCCTTCGACGTGATGCTGACGACCGAGGACGCGCCGGACCCCGGCGCCGAAGTGCTGTCCACGCGGCAACTGGTCTGGGTCGGCGCCCCCGATGGCAACGCCTGGCAGCGCCGGCCGCTGCGGCTGGGCTTCAAGGACACCTGCACCTTCCGGCCCCGCGCCCAGTCCGCGCTGGAGGCGGCGGGCATCCCGTGGGAGCTGGCCACGGGTGGCGAAAGCGAGCAGGCGGTCGAGGCGACGGTCGCGGCGGACCTGGCGGTGTCCGTCCGGATGGTCGGCAGCATTCCCGATGGCATGTCGGCGATCGCGGGCGAGAACCAGCTTCCGCCGGTCGGGGACATGAAGCTGGCGCTTTACCGCAGCAGTCGTCGATCGGACGAGGCGCTGGACCTGCTGGCCAGCGAATTGCGCTGTGCCTACGGGTCCTGACCGACACGGATGACGACCTTGCCGGTGGCCTTGCGGTCGCGCAGCAGGGCTAGGCCGTCCGGGAAGGCGTCGAAGGGCAGGACGTGACTGACATGCGGCCGGATCAGCCCCTCGGCCCGCCAGCGCAGAAGCTGGGCCATGCTGGCGGCCACCAGTTCGGGCGCGTGCGTCTCGTACCCGCCATACCAGAAGCCCGAGACGGTCAGGTTCTTGACCAGAAGGATGTTGGCCGGGATCTGCGGCACCTCGCCCGAGGCGAAGCCGATGGCCAGGAACCGACCATCCGGCTTGCAGGCGCGAAGGGCCGCGTCGAAGGCCGGTCCGCCCACCGCATCATAGACGACATCCAGCCCGCCTTCCGCCTTGAGCCGCCCTTTCAGGTCCGGGGTCTCGCTGTCGATCAGCACATCGGCCCCGGCCGCGCGCGCGACGGCCAGGCGCGCGTCGCCCCTGCGCGGTGGCGATGACCCGCGCACCAAGCCGTTTGCCGATCTCGACCGCTGTCAGGCCGACGCCCCCTGCGGCCCCGGTGACCAGCAGCGTCTCGCCGGGCTGCAGCCGGGCCTTGTGCGTCAGGGCCAGATGCGACGTGCCGTAGGCGATGGGAAAGCCCGCGGCCTCGGTGAAGCCCATGCCCGGCGGGAGCGGGCTGACTCTGGCCGCAGGCAGGCAGATGCGTTCGGCCAGGGCACCTGCCGGGCAGGTTGCAAGCACCGCGGTGCCGGGTGCGGGGCCGGTCGTGCCCGGTCCAAGGCTTTCGACCACGCCGGCCAGTTCCATGCCGGGGGTGAAGGGTGGAACCTGCCGGACCTGGTATTTCCCCTGAATCGCCAATATATCCGCGAAGTTGAGCCCGACTGCTTCCACCCGCAGGACAAGTTCGCCTTTAGCGGGTATTGGCGCGTCGATCTTGGACAGGATCGGGTTGGCGCCGAATTCAAGGACTTGCCAGGCGCGCATCCAGGGTCCCCTCAGGCCAGCGTTGTTTCTACTACCTACAGTGTAGGGGTTTTATCCTGTCTACCGTTTCTTGCAATGGAATGATCAAGTTTTTCGCAAAATGCGATGCCGCGCCGGACAGCTGTGCAAAATGCAACGCGAAATGCGATACCACTATAGGGCGAGTGCCGATTCGGCTCTGCTGCTCTTGCGGGCAGGTCAGGACAACCGCACCGTGTGTTATACGATTGTGTAATTGGACATATCCAAAAGGACAGGTTTTGGCGCGATCCAGTTTTTTTTCGTTAACTTCGTCCGGCCCGGCAGGATTGGCACGCTACTTGCTTATACAACACCGAGGGGAACGGACACACGTTTTTGGAGTATAGAATGAAGCACCCTGTAGACGCCCATGTTGGCAAGCGCATCCGTCACCGCCGCTGGATGGTGGGCATGACCCAGCAGCAGCTGGCCGACAAGGTCGGCATCAAGTTCCAGCAGATCCAGAAGTACGAGACCGGCATGAACCGCGTCAGCGCCTCCCGCCTGTGGGATGTGGCCGATGCGCTGGGCGTGCAGATCTCGTTCTTCTTCGAAGGCCTTGGCGATGGCCAGGTTGCCGCCGGCTATGGCCAGGGCGACATGATGTCGGACAAGGAAGCGCTGGAACTGGTCCGTTCCTACTACGCGATCCCCGAGGCACAGCGCCGTCGTCTGTTCGATCTGGCCCGGGTTCTGTCCGAAGCCGCCTGAAAGCCGGCTTGACCTCGTCCCCCTGGGCGTTTAGCGCGCCCATGGGGCGCGGACCCCTCACGTGCGGTCCGGCAGGCCATGAGGGACAGGATGCGGGTAAGCAAAGGTTTGGCGTCCGAGCTGATCGCGACGGCGCATGAATTGGCGGATGTGGCGCGGATCGCCACGTTGGCACATTTCCGGACGCGGGATCTTGCGGCCGAGACCAAGGAAGCCACCCGCTTCGACCCGGTGACAGCCGCCGACCGCCTGTCCGAAGAGCGTATGCGCGAAGTCCTTGCCCGGCGCCGTCCGATGGACGGGATCCTGGGCGAGGAATTCGGCGCGCGCGCGGGGACCTCGGGCCTGACCTGGGTCCTGGACCCGATCGACGGCACCCGCGGCTATCTGTCCGGCACGCCGACCTGGGGGGTGCTGATCGCGGTCCGCGATGCCGAAGGGGTGCTTTACGGCATCATCGACCAACCCTACATCCGCGAACGTTTCGAAGGCGGTCTGGGCCTGGCCCGCGTCGTCGGACCATCGGGCGAAGCGGCGCTGTCTGTCCGTGCTGCCCGACCGCTGTCGCAGGCGATCGTGTTCTCCACCTTTCCCGAAGTTGGCACCGCCGACGAAGCTGCGGCGTTCCGGCGGGTGGCGTCAGGGGCGAAACTGGTGCGCTACGGCACCGACTGCTACGCTTATGCGCTGATCGCGGCGGGCCAGATCGACCTGGTGATCGAGGCGGGGCTGCAGGCCTACGACGTGCAGGCCCCCATCGCGGTGATCGAAGCGGCGGGCGGCATCGTGACCGACTGGCAGGGTCGCCCGGCGCTGGAGGGTGGGCAGATCCTGGCGGCCGCCAATCGCCAGGTGCATGCCGAGGCGCTGGCGCTGCTGAACGGCTGAGGCCGCTTCCCGGCGGGCAGCGACCCCGCTATACTGCAACTGCCGCACGTGTCCTTTTCCCTTCTGACGGGCGGTCCCCGGGGAAGTTCGGGGGGCATGGTGCCGGGCCGAAGGGTGCAAAGGTGCACCCATGTCCGATACCCTGATCCGCAATGCCGACGTCGTGGTCACGATGAACGCCCGCCGTGCCGAGATCGCGCGCGGCGATGTCCACATCCGGGACGGCGTGATCCTTGCCGTCGGGACCGGGCTTGCGGCCGCCGAGGCCGAAGTGATCGACGCCACCGGCTGCGTTGTCACGCCGGGTCTCGTCAACACGCACCACCATCTTTACCAGACCCTGACCCGCGCGGTGCCGGGGGGGCAGGATGCCTTGCTCTTTGGCTGGCTCAGGACTCTGTACCCGATCTGGGCGAAGTTCGGGCCCGAGGAGATGTTCACCTCGGCGCAGGTCGGGCTGGCGGAACTGGCGCTGTCGGGCTGCACGATGACCTCGGACCACCTGTACCTCTATCCCAACGGTGCGCGGCTGGACGACACCATCGCGGCGGCGGCGGCGGTGGGGCTGCGGTTTCACCCGACACGGGGCGCGATGAGCATCGGCGAAAGCGCCGGGGGCCTGCCACCGGACAGCCTGGTAGAGACGGAAGCCGCGATCCTGGAGGACATGGTCCGCGTGGTCGACCGGTTTCACGACCCGCAGCCGGGCGCGATGGTCCGGGTGGGTCTGGCGCCGTGTTCGCCCTTTTCGGTCAGCCGCGAGCTGATGCGGGATACGGCGCTGCTGGCACGCGACAAGCGGGTTATGCTGCACACCCATCTGGCCGAGAACGACGAGGACGTTGCCTATTCGCTGGCCCGGTTCGGCTGCCGTCCGGGCCAGTATGCCGAGGAGTTGGGCTGGACCGGCCCGGATGTCTGGCATGCGCATTGCGTCAAGCTGGATAGTTCGGAAATTGAACTTTTCAGCCGCACTCGGACCGGAGTTTCCCATTGCCCATGTTCGAATTGTAGACTCGGGTCGGGCATCGCCCCGGTGCGAGCGATGCGGGATGCGGGCGTCAAGGTCGGGTTGGGGGTCGATGGTTCGGCCTCGAACGATGCGGGCAACCTGGTGGCCGAGGCACGGATGGCGCTGCTGCTGCAGCGGGTGGCGCGCGGGGCCGACGCGATGAGCGCCCGCGAGGCGCTGGAGATTGCGACTTTGGGCGGGGCGCAGGTCCTGGGCCGCGACGACCTGGGACAGATCATCCCGGGCAAGCGGGCCGACCTGTGCATCTGGGATCTGCGGGGGGTCGAGGCGGCGGGAAGCTGGGACCCGGTCGCGGCGCTGGTGCTGTGCGGCCCGGCGCGGGTGCGGCATCTGATCGTCGAGGGACGGCAGGTGGTGCGGGACGGGCAGCTGGTGACACTGGACCTGCCCCGCGTGCTGGAGCGTCAGCGGCAACTGGCACTGCGGCTGGCGGAGTAGCCGCCTCCGCTGCGACGGGCGGGCCCTTTGGCCGTGCCCCGGGTGGGGCTTCTGTCACCGCCTGGAGTGAGGTAGAAGGCGGACAAGGAGACCCCCGATGGACCACAATTTCGAAGCCCAGCGTCGCGAGACCTTTGACACCTTCCGCCAGTCGAAAGGGATCAGCCTGCCGAAGACGGCGGTGGTCGAGTATGCCTTCTTCATCGAGGAGACCGATGCCAGCTGGCCGGCGCTGGAGCGTGCCCTGCGGCTGGAAGGGTTCCAGACCCGGCGGCTGAAGGATGGAGAGACGCTGGTCGCCTGGATCGGGCCGATCCCGGTGACGGCGGAGGAGATCTGGAAATACGAACGGATCTCGACCAGCATCGCGTTGAAGCACGACTTCTATCCCGACGGCTGGGAACTGGCAGAGTAGCCGTCCACCCAGGGCGGGTTTTCCGGGTCAGTGAAATCAATGGGTTGCGCGAGGCGATTCAGGTGGTCCTTACCATGCTGGCCGGCAGCCCCCCACCCCCATCCCCTCCCCACGGAGGGGGAGGGGAGGCGCCTGGGGCTGGCGTTGCACATCAGCTCTGGGCGTCTTCGCGGGTTGGGGCGGCTGTCAAATTGGGCGCCTGCGGCGCGAAGACGTCTTGTCTCGGCCTTGCGCGTGAAGGACGCGCAAGACCTCGGGCGCGCGCGCTGCGCGGGAGTATTTGGCAAAGGGCAGGCCGGATTGGCGTCAGTTTGCCAGGCGTTTGCCCCCCACCCAGACCTCGGTCACGGCGCGGTCGTCGCCCATCATGATCGTGGGGAAAAGCTGCTGCCAGAGGTCCGTCGCGCGCCGGGTGGCCTGTTCGATGGCCGGGGTGGAGGCGAGGTCGATGACGATGAGGTCGGCCTCCATCCCCGGGGTGAGGTTGCCGATCCTGTCTTCGCAGCGCAGCGCGCGGGCGGAGCCCTGGGTCGCGAGCCACCAGAGCTGGGCGGGGTGGAGCGACTGGCCGCGCAGCTGGGCGATCTCATAGGCGGCGGCCATGGTGTGCAGCATCGAGAAGCTCGAGCCGCCCCCGGTGTCGGTGGCAAGGCCGACGCGCAGTCGGGCGGCGAGGGTCATGTCGAAGAGGCCCGAGCCGATGAAGGTGTTCGAGGTCGGGCAATGGACGAGGGAGGCCCCGGCCTCGACCAGGCGGGAGCGCTCGCGGTCGGTCAGGTGGATGGCGTGGCCGTAGACCGCGCCTTCGCGCAGGAGGCCCTGCGCCTCGTAGGTGTCGAGGTAGTCGCGGGACTGGGGGAAGAGGTCGCGGACCCAGGCGATCTCGTCCAGCTGTTCGGAAAGGTGGGTCTGCATCAGGCAGTCGGGGAATTCGCGCCAGAGGCTGCCAAGGGCGTGGAGCTGCTCGGGCGTCGAGGTCGGCGAGAAGCGGGGGGTGATGACGTAGGAGAGGCGGTCCTGGCCGTGCCACGTTTCCAGCAGGCGCTTGCTGTCGTCGTAGGCCGATTGCGCGGTGTCGCGCAGGCCCGGTGGCGCGTTGCGGTCCATGCAGGTCTTGCCGGCGAAAAGGCGCATCCCGCGCGCCTGGGCGGCGGTGAAGATGGCGTCAACCGAGCTGGGGTGGATCGTCGCGTAAGTGCAGACGGTGGTGGTCCCGCGGGCGAGGACGAGGTCGAGATAGCGGTTCGCGATCTCGGCGGCATAGGCGGGATCACGGAAGCGCATCTCTTCGGGGAAGGTGTAGGTGTTCAGCCAGTCGATCAGCCGTTTGCCCCAGGAGGCGATGATTGCGGTCTGCGGATAGTGGACATGGGCGTCGATGAACCCGGCCGAGACAAGCCTGGAGCCGTGGTCGTGGACGCGCGCCATCGGGAAGCGGCTGCGCAAGTCGGCGGCTTCGCCCACGGCGGCGATGCGACCAGCCTCGATCGCCACGGCACCTTGGGTGAGGACGCGGGCGGCGGAAATCCCTTCAGCGAACGGGTCGCCGCTGTAGGTGAGGACTTGGCCCAGGATCAGTTCGGTCATGCGGTACCCCTTGAACCGGGGCAGCCTAGAGGGTTTCGGCCCGGTGGTAAATTTCTGTCCTGCGCGCGGTGACTTGAAACTGTTTCGTAAAAGCGCGAAGCCGCAGGAGGCGGCGACTCGGCGGGCGACAGGGCTTTGCCGTCGGGCGGAAGCGACCTAAGGTCGGCAGCAAGGCAGGGAGAGGCGCATGGCGGACACCAGGATCAGGACGACGCCGGAACTTCATTCCGAGCTGCTGGAGGCGGCACTGGACGCAGCCCGGGCGGGTGATGCCGCACGGGTCGAGGCGCTGCTGGGCCCGGTCCATCCGGCCGACATCGCCGACCTTCTGGAGCAGGTCAGCGGTTCCGACCGCGAGGCCCTGCTGGCGATGGGCTCGGCGGTCATCGACGGCGAGGTGCTGTCCGAGATCAGCGATGCGATCCGCGAGGAGGTGCTGGACGCTCTGCCCGACCACGTGGTCGCCGATGCCCTGCGCGAGCTTGATTCGGACGACCTGGTGGACATCGTCGAGGACCTGGAGGCCGAGGATCAGGGGCGTCTTCTGGGGGCGATGCTGGCGGCCGACCGGGTGGCGGTCGAGCAGGCGCTGGCCTGGCCGGAATACTCTGCCGGGCGTCTGATGCAGCGCGAACTGGTGGTGGCGCCAGAGCATTGGACGGTCGGCGAAGCCATTGATTTCCTGCGCGGGGCAGAGCATCTGCCGGATCAGTTCTACCACGTGATCCTGGTCGATCCGCGGATGAGTCCGGTCGGATATGTGACCCTGGGGCGGGTGTTGTCGTCAGCCCGCGACGTGGCACTGAAGGCGATCGCCGAGGACAGTTTCCGCACGGTGGCGGCGACGGACGCAGAGGCGGACGTGGCCTATATCTTCAACCAGTATCACCTGATTTCCTGCCCCGTCGTCGATGGCTCGGGCCGGCTGGTGGGCGTGATCACCATCGACGACGCGATGAACGTGCTGGACGAGGAGCACGAGGAGGACATGCTGCGTCTGGCGGGCGTGGGCGACGAGGCGGATGTCAGCGACGGGCCCCTGGAAACGGTGAAGCGGCGGCTGCCCTGGCTGGTGGTGAACCTGTTCACGGCGTCCCTCTCGGCGCTGGTGATCAGCCAGTTCGAGGCGACGATCACCCAGATCGTGGCACTGGCGGCGCTGATGCCGATCGTGGCCTCGACCGGCGGGATCGCGGGGACGCAGTCGCTGGCGGTGGCGGTGCGGGCGCTGGCGACGCGGGACCTGACGCGCGCCAACGCGGGACGGGTGGTGCGGCGCGAGCTGCTGGCGGGGGTGATGAACGGGGTCGGTCTGGCGCTGATCCTGGGGGCGGCGGGGACGCTGATCTTTGGCGACTGGCAACTGGGGTTGGTCCTGGGCCTGGCGATGATCGTCAACCAGATCGTCGCGGCGATGGGGGGCGTGCTGGTGCCCCTGACGCTGGAGCGGATGGGGCTGGACCCGGCGCTGGCAAGCGGGACTTTCGTGACGACGCTGACGGATGTGATGGGGTTCTTT
This sequence comes from Rhodobacter sp., assembly GCA_013824055.1. Taxonomy (GTDB): domain Bacteria; phylum Pseudomonadota; class Alphaproteobacteria; order Rhodobacterales; family Rhodobacteraceae; genus Tabrizicola. Next base: position 12,601 of record PNNE01000100.1, read on the forward strand.
GCCTTTCTGGGGCTGGCGACGATGATGCTGATATGACGGATGTGAAGGCAGCAGCGCGGGCCGAGGCGTTTGCGCGCCGGGCCGAGGCTTTTGCGGCGGGGCAGGGGCAGGCGGCCGAAATCCTGGCGGATTACCTTGCAGGGCAGCAGGGCCGCGTCCTGGCGGGCTACATGCCGATGCGGACCGAGATCGACCCCTTGCCGGCAATGGCGGCGCATCAGGGGCCGGTGGGGGTGCCGGTGATCGTGGCGAAGGCGGCTCCGCTGCGGTTCCGGGAGTGGTCGCCGGGCTGTCGGCTGATCGAGGGTGCGTTCAGGGCGCGGATCCCCGAGGAGGGGGGCTGGGTCGAGCCGGAGGTGCTGATCGTGCCGATGCTGGCCTTCGATGCGCGGGGCTACCGGCTGGGCTATGGCGGGGGGTTCTACGACAGGACACTGGAGCAGCTTCGCGCGCAGGGGCCGGTCCTGGCAGTGGGGTTTGCCTTTGCCGCGCAAGAAGTGGCCAAGGTGCCCACGGATGCGTTCGACCAGCGGCTGGATGCGGTCGTCACCGAAAAGGGCGTCACGGTATTCGCGTGACGCCCCAAAATCCTTCAAAGGATTTTGCAAAAGTTTTCGAAAACTTTTGCTCCCCCCGGATCAGTGGGCGATGTCTTCCTGGCGGACGAACATGTTGCCCCAGGCGCGGTCGATCAGCTCGGGTGTCATCTGGTAGGGGATGTTCTCGAACTCGCAGACTGCAATCATCTGATCGATCAGGTAGATCGGCTGATAATTCGCGTAGTTGTTGGCGATGGTCGGGAACTTGACCTTCATCAGGTGCATCAGGGCCGTCTCGTCCAGCGGCATCTTCTTCTTGCGGGCGACCATCGCGAAGATCTTGAGGAAGTTCTCCTGGCTGGGGCCGTCGATCTTGATCTTGAAGAAGATACGGCGAAGGGCCGCGCCGTCGAAGATCTGGTTGGGGTGGAAGTTGGTCGAGAAGATGACCAGCGTGTCGAAGGGCACGGTGAATTTCTCGCCCGATTGCAGCGCCAGGATGTCGCGGCTTTCTTCCAGCGGCACGATCCAGCGGTTGACGATCTTCTGCGGGGGTTCCGCCTGGCGGCCAAGGTCGTCGATGATGAAGATGCCGCCGGTGGCCTTCAGTTGCAGCGGCGCCTGATAGGTGCGGGCCGTCGGGTTGTAGTTCAGGTCCAGCATGTCAAGCGAAAGCTCACCGCCGGTGATGACCGAGGGACGCTCGCAATAGACGTAGCGGTTGTCGAAGCGGTTCGAGGTGCGGCGGAGCGAGTTCGGATCGTCGACGGCGGATTCGGCGGCCGAATGCACGATCGGGTCGTAGACGCTGATGATCTGGCCGGAATATTCGATGGCGCGGGGCACATAGACCTTGTCGCCCAGTGCGGCACGGATGCCGTGGCTGATCGAGGACTTGCCGTTGCCGGGCGGGCCGTAAAGCAGGATCGAGCGGCCCGAGGTCACGGCGGGGCCGAGGTTGTCGATCAGGTCGGGCGGCAGGATCAGGTGGCCCATGCCGGACATCAGCTGTTCGCGGTTCAGCCGGATGTCGCGCACCGACTGGCGCTTGATCTGCACCGAATACTGGTCCAGCGGCACCGGCATCGCGCCGTAATATTCCGACTGCGACAGGGCATCCAGCGCGCGGGCCTTGCCGGCGTCGGTCAGCTCGTACCCCATCTCGCCGCCGGCGGTGGCGTGCATGGTGCCGGTCGCGGTCAGCAGCTTCTGTGATCGTGCCAGGTCCACCAGTTCCTGGGTCAGCGGGACCGGCAGGCTGATCGCCTTGGCCAGCGCCGAGACCTGGTCCTGGTTGGTGCGGAACATCGTCTTGAGCAGGATGTCCCGCATCATGACGGTGGACAGCCCGGTATCGGCAAGCGATCGGGGCGAGGGCGGCGGTTGGACGCCGGACACCGGGGCTTCAGCGTTCATAGGGCAAGCTCCGTGGACAATCGTAGCGAACTGCTTCGATTTGAGTCGTAAACGTGACTTGTGTCAGCCCTGTGGCCAGATGGCGGCAAGAAGGTAGAAGACCACGATGCTGGACAGCGAAAGCCCGAAGGGGAAGAAGCGCCGTCGGTTCCAGCTTTCCCAGTCCGGCGTCGCGTTGCGAACAAAGGGCAGGCTGCGCAGAATGCGGTGCAGGATCAGCGATCCGATCATCGCAACGAAGGTGATCAGAAGAATCTCGCCGATATTGCCGCCGACGAACAGGCCAGACATCGCGGCGCTGTACTTGGCATCGCCGGCCCCGAAGGTGCCGGTGAGGTACAAAAGGAAGCCCGCCACGAAGACCACGGCCATGATGGCAAAGCCCCAGAGCCAGGACTCCCACGGCACCAGATACCAGCCGATCAGCGGCCAGACCGCTGCCATCGCGATGACAGCGGTGTTCGGGATCTTCATCCGTTTCAGGTCCGAGACAGCGGCCCAGATCGCAATGGGCAGCACCGGGACAAGCAGGATCAGCGCGTCAGTAGGTTCCAGCATTTACATCGTCACATTGGCATCAAGGGCTTCAAGGCTGCGCACGGCGGCTTCGAAGTGCTTCGGATGGGTTTCTATCGCCTGGTTCAGCAGGCCCTTGCCGACCGAGACGTCGCCCTGCTTGATCGCCGCAAGAGCCATCGAATACAGCAGCTCGGCCCGTTCGATCTGGGTCATCCGCACGACCGGAAGGTCATACTTGCGCTGGGCGGCGCGGGCGAGAACCAGGTTGTTCTTCGCGGTGAAGAGCTGCGGATCGTAGGTCAGCGCTTCCATGAACAGTTTTTCCGCCCCGGCATGTTCGCCGCGCGTCAGCTTGGAGAAGCCCCAGTTGTTCAGGACCCCGGCCGGAGTCGTGGTCAGCCCGGCGGCAATCTCGTAGAAGCTGTCGGCCTTCTTCCAGTTCCGGTCGCTGTCGGCGACCATCGCTTCCAGCCGGTAGCGGTCAAAGCTTTCGTAGGTCGGCGGGATCTGGTTCAGCTCGGCCTTGGCTTCGGTCCACTGGTTCGAGCGGATCAGCGCATCCGCCAGCATCACCCGGTCCTGGGGCGTGGAGTCAGGGTGGGCGATGGCCGTGCGCCAGACCTGGGCGGCCTCGGTCGGCTTCTGCGCGCGCACCAGCGACCGGCCCAGACCGCGCATCAGGTCGATCCGGTCGGGGTTCTGTTCAAGGGTGCGGGTGAAATAGCTGACCGCTTCGTTCGGGTCCGCAACCGACAGCATCACTTCGTTGAGGTTGGACTCGTCGATGACGTTGACGTCCTTGAGAGCCCGCTGCACCTGCGCGTCAGAGTTGTTCTGACAGGCGGACAAGGCAACCGTGCTGGCAAGGCACAGCAAGGCAAAAATCGGATGGCGCATCTTAGGCGTCCTTTTTGTTGACTGCTCAGGGCACCGCCTAGAGGTCGGACAGGAGAACGAACTTGCCCTTTTCCTGCCGGACGAGACGGAACCCGCCTTTTTCTTGTTGTTGGTCGGGATCATACACATTCGCCTTGCTCTGGGCGATAGCGAGCATCAGATTTTCGCGGATCGAGTCCGTTTCGCCACTATCCAGCGCGAAGGCCTTCTGGAACAGGACCCGCGCCTCGCCCGACTTGCCCTGTTCCATCAGGACGACGCCCAGGTTGTTGATCGCCGGGACGAAGTTCGGGTCCAGTTCAAGCGCGCGGTTCAGGATCTTCTCGGCCTGGCCCAGCCGGCCAAGCGCAAGGTTGGCCGAGCCGATGGCGGACAGCACGTCGGCGTTGATCCCGGTTTCGCCCGCGCCGCGCAGATAGGCCTTGAGCGCAAGCTCGTGCTCGCCCGCCTCCATCAGCCGGTGGCCGACGGTCATGCCGTCAACGGCATCTCCACGGGCATCGACACCGAAAGGGCTGTTCCTGGAAACAGTGCCAGCCGGCGTGCAGCCGGCCAGCACCAAGGCGCAGACGGTCAGTAAGGCCGTGTGGCGCAAATCGTTTCCCGTTTCAGAGGCTGCTTGAAAGCTCGGCCATCATTGTCACCATTCCGTAGACGGAAGGCCCGATGAGAATGACCAGAAGCGGCGGAACTGTAAACAGCATTGTGCCAAGGGTCAGCTTCGTCGGCAGCATGTTGGCCTTCTCTTCCGCGCGCATGATGCGCTTGTCGCGCATGTCGGCCGAGTAGACCCGCAGCGCATCGGCGATCGAGGTGCCGAAGGTCGCGGACTGGATGATCGTGGTCACGAACGACGCGACGTCGGGGACCCCCACACGTTCGGACATGTCCTTCAGGACCGAGATGCGTTCCTTGCCGGCCTTGACCTCTTGCGCGACAAGGTCGAATTCGTCGGCGAGGGCAGGGTACCCGGCGCGGCTTTCCTTGCCGACCCGGATGATCGACTGGTCCAGCGACTGGCCGGCCTCGACGCAGACAAGCATCAGGTCAAGCGCGTCGGGAAAGCCCTGGATGATCTCGGTCTTGCGCTTCTCGATCCGCTTGTTCACCCAGTAGCGCGGGATGTAGTAGCCGATGGCGCAGGGCAGCAGGCTGTACAGCATGAGGTCCGTGCCGGACATTTCCTGGGACATGGACTGGATCAGCGCGACGCTCAGGCCGCCGATCAGGAACAGGATCGCCATCAGGAACTGGACCGCATGGAACATGCGCACCGCGTTCTTGCCGGTATACCCGGCGCGCAGCATGTTCAGCTTGGCGGCCGACAGCTCTTCCTTCTTCTGCGGTTCAAGGAACTGGGCGAATTTCTCAAGCTTGTCGATGCTTTCGGCCCTGCGCAGCCCCTTCTTCTTGTCGACGCTGGCCTTCGGGACCTGGTCCTTCAACTCGCGGAAGCGGTCGCGCTGGCGTTTCATCACCACCGGCAGGGCCAGCAGGATCAGCAGCAGGCCCAAGAGACCCACCGCCAGAAGCGGCGCCATCGGACCGAAGCGTTCGGTCAGTCCGGTCATGAAGTTGGGAATGAAGTCCATGTTCGACCTACACTTTGATGTTGGTCATCACCTTCATGTAGATGATGTTGATGATGAGGAAGGTGATGACGAAAAGAGCGGCGGGGATGTAGGCGGTCGTCTCCTTGACTTCGTCATAGTAGTCGGGCTGGACCACGTTGATCATGACCAGCGCGGCGATCGGGAAGCCGGACAGGAACATGCCGGACCATTTCGCTTCGGCGGTGATGGCGCGGACGCGGCGGAACAGCTTGAAGCGGGCACGGACCACCCTGGCGAGGCCTTCCAGGATTTCGGCGAGGTTGCCGCCCGACTGCTGCTGGATCGACACGGCGACGGCAAGGAAGCGAAGGTCCTGGCTGTCCATCCGTTCGGCAAAGGCCTTCAGCGATTCGGACACGTCGCGGCCATAGGCGGCCTCGTCCGAGATGACGCCGAATTCGGAGCCCAGCGGGTCGGGGATTTCCTTGGCGACAATGCCGATGGCGGTCGAGAAGGGGTGGCCGACGCGCAAGCTGCGCACCATCAGCTCGATCGAGTCGGGCAGCTGTTCTTCCAGCAGGTTCATCCGCTTTTTCGCAGTGCTGTTGACCCAGTAGAAGACCCCGCCAATCCCCATCGCAATGCCAAGGGCGACGCGCAGGCCGGTATCGGCTGCTGTGAAGACCGAAAGCAGGAGGAAGGCAAAGACCGACAGGCCCGCCATGATGCCGATCAGCGCCTGGGGCGAAAAGGCGATGTTGGCCCGCTGCGCCTTCTTGGCCAGCATCGAGTAAAGCGGGATGTTCTTCGCGTTCAGGTGCTGGTTCATCTCCTTGCGGAGCTGTTCCAGGACCTGCTCACGGTTCGCGTTCTTTTCCAGCAGCGATAGCCGCCGGCTGACCCGGCTGTTCAGGCTGATGGATTTACCGAACACGATCAGATAGATACCGTTGACGATCACGACGACCGCCACGAAGATCATGATGTAGATAAGGGGGGCTGCGCTGATTTCCATGGCGGTCAGATGATCGGTTCGTAGATGGAGGCCGGCAGGTCGAAGCCCCACTGGCGGAAGCGGTCGGAATAGGACGAGCGGATGCCGGTCGCGTTGAAGCGACCGATGATCTTGCCCGAGGGCTCCACCCCAAGACGTTCGAAGCGGAAGACTTCCTGCATCGAGATGACGTCACCTTCCATGCCGGTGATTTCGGTCACGCTGGTCATGCGGCGGGTTCCGTCCTGCAGTCGGCTGGCCTGGACGATCAGGTTGACGGCCGAGGCGATCTGGCTGCGCATCGCTTTCAGCGGCATCTCGATCCCGGACATGGCGACCATGTTTTCCAGACGGCTGACGGCGTCGCGCGGGTTGTTGG
>PNNE01000109.1 GCA_013824055.1 Rhodobacter sp.
AAGTGGCAAGAGCCCTGGGGCGACCGGCGGCAAGAGATCGTCTTCATCGGTCACGGCATGGACGAGGTCGGCTTGCGGGCCCGGCTGGACGCGGCGCTGATCCCGGCGACAACCTTCACGCCCGACGCCTGGACCAGCTTGCCCGACCCCTTCCCCAACTGGCGGCGAACTGCGGCATGACCAACCTGCGTTCGCCCCGCGCCCGCTTTCGCACAATCGACCCCATGTCCGCCTACGACCGGCTTCCCCCCGACCTGCGGACCTGGCTGGCCGGGGCCGCACTTCCCTGGAGCGCGGCCTCGGTCCTTCGGCTGTGGCACAGGGCGCTTCGGGAAACCGGCTGCGCCGAGGCTGCCCGGGAGCGACTGGCCCGCGCAGAACAAAAGACCCTCGCGCGCGAGGCGGCGAGGGTCTGGGGGTCGGCCTATCCCGGGGTTCAGGCCTTGGCGAAACGCAGATAGGGCAGCTTGATGTCCAGCTCGCCGAAGCGCTCTTTCGCCTGGTCGTTGTTCAGCGCCAGCGCGACGATCACGTCCTGGCCAGGAACCCAGTTCGCCGGCGTCGCCAGCGGCACGCCGTCGGTCTTCTGCACCGCGTCCAGCGCGCGCAGGATCTCGGCGAAGTTGCGGCCGATCGACATCGGATAGGTCATCGACAGACGGATCTTCTTGTCCGGCCCGACGATGTAGACCGTCCGCACCGTGGCCGAGTTCGCCGGAGTCCGCCCCTCGGTGGGCAGGTAGTAATCGGCGGGCAGCATGTCATAGGCCTTGGCGACGGTCAGCGAAGTGTCGTCGATGATCGGGAATTCGGCAGGCGCGCCGCCGAATGCTTCGATATCCCGCTTCCACTTGCCGTGATCCTCGACGCTGTCGACCGACACGCCGATGACCTTGGTGTTGCGCTTCTTCCACTCGGCGGCAAGCTGCGCGACGGCGGCGAATTCCGTGGTGCAGACCGGGGTGAAGTCGCGCGGGTGGCTGAAGATGATGCCATAGCTGTCGCCCAGCCAGTCATGGAACCGGATCGTCCCGGCCGTGGACTCGGCAGTGAAGTCGGGGGCGATGTCGTTGATGCGGACGGCCATTTTGAACCTCTTGGCTTGGAATCCTGTCTGGCCGCAAACATATGCCTGTCGGAACAGAGTTTCACCCCCCTGCACCGTTTCGCGGTCAAAAAGGAAAACCGTTCCACAGAGCAACCGGCAGGCAGCCCGAATATTCTGCCGGCGTGGCTAGTCGAATGTCCCCGTCACCCGCCCGAACAGCATGAAGGCGCGCGCCGTGCGGGTATCGGCAAGGTCGGCAAGTTCCGCGTCGGTCGCATTGGGCTCGAACGCCGCGAAGGTCTTGTCGAAGGTCCGCAGGAAATGGTGCGCCGCGTCGCGGAACACCGGGTCGGTCTTCATCCGCGAGGCGGTCAAAGCCAGTGCGGTCCGGTCGCGGATGCCCCCCAGCGCCGCGATCGACCGCCCACGCTCGCCCCCTGAAAACCGCCGCCACACCTCGGGGTGGCAAAGGTCGGGTTGCAGGTCATCCATGTAGATGCCGTCCTGGCTAAGCAGGGTCAGCACGTCCTGCGCCGCGCGGATCAGCTTGGACGAGGTTCGGTCCTCCAGCGCCAGGCGCAGGGCGCGGAAGCCCTCCTTGTCCTCGGGCGTTTCGGGGAACTGCAGGGCGCGGATGAAGTCGGCAACCAGCAGTGGCGGCCGGAACTCCTCGGCCGGGGTGCCCAGCGCCAGCGTCGGCTCTTCCGCCGTCGGCTCGGCCCGGGGCGAGACCAGCGCAGCCTTCCGGTCCGCCGATGGCACCGTGAGCGAGGCGTCGCGGCGCGAGGTGAAGGTCGCCAGCACGGTTTCGGCCTGCTTGGTCGACGCGGCGATCTCGTCGATCTTGCGTTCCACCGAAGACTTCATCCCGTTGCCCTGCGCCTGCACGTAGCTGGAGCGCATCGCATCGACCGTGGCCTGCAACCGGGCGGCCTCGGCCCGCAGCTCGCGGATCGACCGCAGGGTGATGACAACGGCCCAGATCAGCGCGATGGGCAGGAAGACCATCAAGAGGGTCATCACCAGACCCAAGGTCCGCGTCTCGCTGCCGGGGGGAGTCACCAGCACATAGACCAGGATCAGCAGCACCCAGACCAGGCTCAGCCCGACGCCTGCGATCTCCAGCCCGTGCCGGGGGGGATCGTTCAGCTGCGCCAGAGGCCCCTGGCCCAGCCCGGCTTCTCGTTTCGGCAGATCCTTTACCGGCGGTTTCACCAGGGCATCCCTGATCAGAGATAGCGGATCGACAGGACTTCGTAGGACTTGGTCCCGCCCGGAGTCTTCACGTCCACGCTGTCGCCCTCTTCCTTGCCGATCAGGGCACGGGCCAGGGGCGAGCGCAGGTTGAGAAGCCCGTTCTCGATATCGGCCTCGACCTCGCCGACGATCTGGTAGGTCTTTTCCTCGCCGCTGTCCTCATCGACCAGGGTGACGGTGGCTCCGAACTTGATCGAGCCGGAGAACTTGCTGGGGTCGATCACGTCGGCCAGCGACAGGACACCCTCAAGCTCCTTGATGCGGCCTTCGATGAAGCCCTGTTTTTCGCGGGCCGCGTGGTATTCGGCGTTCTCTGACAGGTCGCCGTGTTCGCGGGCTTCCGCGATGTCCCGGATGATCGCCGGACGGTCCACCGTTTTCAGCTGCTTCAACTCGGCATCCAGCGCATCGAAACCGCGCCGGGTCATCGGGATCTTTTCCATCGCTATTCCACAGTAAAAGAAGAAGCCACGGGCCGGGGTGCGACCCATGACTTCGGACAACTCCCCTTCACCTCACCCGATGGAGTGTCCAAATGCAAGGGGTCATGCCGCGCCCGCGCAACAGGGGGTCGCCCGGAAGACAGAAAGTTTCGCGGCGGGATGCGCCTGTGGCGTGATGTTGCGTCAGTGTTGACCTTGCGGCGCCGCTGCGGCAACAGGGAAGCCGCGAAAAGCCAGTGTTTCAGGACCAGTGTTTCAGGACCGGGGTTTCAGACCCGGGGTTTCAGAACCGGGCAAGGCCGGGAAGGACAAGCGATGACCGCCATTCAACGCGAGAAGATGGACTATGACGTGGTGATCGTCGGTGCAGGTCCCGCGGGCCTGTCAGCGGCGATCCGCCTGAAGCAGCTGGACCCCGAGCGGTCGGTCGTCGTGCTGGAGAAAGGCTCCGAGGTCGGGGCGCATATCCTGTCCGGCGCGGTGCTGGACCCCAGCGGCCTGGACGCGCTTCTGCCGGACTGGCGGTCGATGGACGCCCCGATCAAGACCCCGGTGCGTGAGGACAACTTCTACTTCCTTGGCCCGGCCGGCCAGATCCGCATCCCGAACTGGCCGATGCCGCCCTTGATGTCGAACCACGGCAACTACATCGTCTCGATGGCCAACGTCTGCCGCTGGATGGCGGGCGTGGCCGAAGGGCTGGGCGTCGAGATCTTCCCCGGCATGGCCTGTTCCGAGCTGGTGTTCGAGGGTGACGCCGTCGTCGGCGTCGTCGCCGGTGAATTCGGCCGCGACCCTGAAACCCGCGAGCCGGGCCCGTCCTACGAACCGGGGATGGAGCTGCGCGGCAAGTATGTCTTCCTGTCCGAGGGCGTGCGCGGCAGCCTGGCCAAGCAGGTGATCGCCAAATACGACCTGTCCAAAGGCCACTGCCCGCAGAAATTCGGCCTTGGCATGAAGGAAATCTGGGAGATCGACCCCGAAAAGCACCGCGAGGGCACCGTCACCCACACGATGGGCTGGCCGCTCGGCAAGAACGCCGGCGGCGGAAGCTTCATCTATCACCTTGAAAACAATCAGGTCTATGTCGGCTTCGTCGTCCACCTGAACTATGAGAACCCCCACCTCTACCCCTACATGGAATTCCAGCGCTTCAAGCATCACCCGATGGTCGCGGACCTTCTGCAGGGCGGCAAGCGCATCGCCTATGGCGCCCGCGCGATCAGCGAAGGCGGCTGGCAGTCGATCCCGAAACTGGTCGCCCCCGGCGTGGCGCTGCTGGGTTGCTCGGCGGGTCTGGTGAACGTGCCCCGCATCAAGGGCAACCACAACGCCATGCTCTCGGGCAAGGCCGCCGCCGAGGCCGCGCATGCCGCGATCACCGCCGGTCGCGCCGGGGATGAGCTTGCGGCTTACGAAACCGACGTCCGCCAGGGCGCCATCGGCCGCGACCTGAAGAAGGTCCGCAACGTCAAGCCCCTGTGGTCGAAATACGGCCTTGTCGCCAGCCTGATGGGTGGCGGAGTGGACATGTGGCTGAACACCATCGGCCTGACCGCCTTTGGCACGCTGCGCCACGGCAAGTCGGACGCTGCCGCCACGGGCCTGGCCAAGGACCACAAGACCATCGACTACCCCAGGCCCGACGGCAAGCTGTCGTTCGACCGGCTGACCAACGTCGCCTTTTCCTTCACCAACCATGACGAGGGCCAGCCCGCGCATCTGGTGCTGAAGGACCCCTCGATCCCGATCTCGGTCAACCTGCCGAAATACGCCGAACCCGCGCAGCGCTATTGCCCGGCGGGGGTCTACGAAGTGCTGGGCGAAGGTCAGGACGCCACCTTCCGGATCAACTTCCAGAACTGCGTCCACTGCAAGACCTGCGACATCAAGGACCCGTCGCAGAACATCGTCTGGACCACGCCGATGGGCGGCGGCGGGCCGAACTATCCCAACATGTGACGACTCACGAAAGCTTGTCCGAATCCCGAAGGCCCGGCCGCAAGGTCGGGCCCCGCTGCATTGCGCAGGCTTCGGTGTCGGGCTACCTTCGCCTGACCCAACAGGAGAGGCCGATGCGCCAGATCATGTCCCGCACTCTGACCGCCCTTCTCCTCGCTGCCGCGATGGGCACACCCCTCAGGGCAGACGACACGGTCGACAGCGGGGCCTACCTTGCCGCCCGCATCGCCGAATCCGAAAACGACTTCCGTGCCGCCGCGACCTGGTATGGCAAGGCGATCATCGCCGATTCCTCCAACCCCCGCTTGCTGGACGGCGCGATCCTGGCGGAACTCGGCATCGGCGACTTCGCCCTTGCGATCGAGGCCGCCAAGCTTCGCAAGGCGGTCGAGGGCGAGGCCAGCCAGCTTGCCGAAATGGCGCTTCTCGCCGATGAGGCCCAGCGCGAGGACTATGCCGCGATCCTGGCCGCGACCGAGGCCGGGCGCGATGTCGGCCAGCTGACGAATGCGCTCGTCGCGGCCTGGGCCAAGGTTGGCGAAGGCAAGATGTCCGATGCGGTCGAGGCCTTCGATGCCGTGACCACACAGAAGGGGTTCGAGGCCTTCGGCTACTACCACAAGGCGCTTGCCCTTGCCTCGGTCGGCGACTTCGAAGGCGCGGACGAAATCCTGTCCGGCCGCGCGGCCGGGCCGATCTACGTCATGCGCCGGGGCGTCTTCGCCCATGCCCAGATCCTCAGCCAGCTGGAACGCAACGCCGAGGCACTGACGCTTCTGGACCGCACTTTCGGCAGTGATCCCGACCCGATTGTCGATGCCGTCCGCAGGCGGCTTGCGGCTGGCGAGCCGATGCCCTTCGACACCGTGACGTCGGCCCGCGACGGAATTTCCGAGGTCTTCTTCTCGATCTCGACCGCCCTGAACGGCGAGGCGGACCCGGTCTACACGCTGCTTCATCTGCGCATCGCGGGCTATTTGCGCCCCGACCACACCGACGCCCTGCTGCTGACGGCCGACGTGCTGGAGGAGCTGGGCCAGCACCAGCTTGCCGCCGACGCCTATGCCGTCTTCCCGCCGACGCACCCCGCCTTCGTCACCGCCGAGATCGGTCGCGCCGGGGCGTTGCGGTCGATGGGCCGCGCCGATGCCGCGATCGAGGCGCTGCAGGCCCTGTCGCGCAGCAACGGCGACATCCGGCGCGTGCATTTTGCCCTGGGCGACCTTCTGCGCGGCGAGGACCGCTTCGATGAGGCCGAGGTCGCCTATACCGCTGCCATCGATCTTGCCAAGGCGGCCCAGACCGAGGACTGGGTGCTGTATTTCTACCGCGGCATCTGCCACGAACAGTCGGGGGACTGGGCCCCGGCCGAGGCCGATTTCCGCCGCGCGCTAGAGCTGAACCCGACCCAGCCGCAGGTGCTGAACTACCTGGGCTACGGTCTGGTCGACCGCGGCGAAAAGCTGGACGAGGCGCTGGAGATGATCAAGCTTGCCGTCGCCGGTGATCCCGATCAGGGCTACATCATCGACAGCCTCGCCTGGGCCTATTTCAAGCTTGGCCGTTATGCCGATGCGCTGGAGCCGATGGAGCGAGCCTCGTTGCTTGAGCCGGTCGATCCCATCGTCACCGACCATCTGGGCGATGTCTACTGGATGAATGACCGCAAGCTCGAGGCCCGGTTCCAGTGGCGCCGCGCGCTTTCGTTCGGGCCGACCGAGACGGACAAGGCCCGCATCCTGCGCAAGCTTGAGGTCGGTCTCGATGTGGTGAGGGCCGAGGAGGGCACCGCCCCGGCCCCGGTCAAGGCCGCCGAGAATGGCAACTGAGGCGGTCGCCGAGACCGCGCCAGCCAAGATCAACCTCTGTCTGCATGTGACCGGCCGCAGGCTGGACGGCTACCATCTGCTGGACAGCCTCGTCGTCTTTGCCGATGTGGCCGACCGGGTGTTCGCCGCCCCCGCACATGGCCTTTCGCTGGTGGTGGCCGGGCCGGAAGGGGCAGGGCTGCAGGCGGAACCCGACAACCTGGTGCTGCGGGCCGCGCGCCTGATGGGGGTCGAGGACGCGGCGCTGATCCTGGACAAGCGCCTGCCGGTGGCCTCGGGCATCGGCGGCGGTTCGGCGGATGCGGCGGCGGCCCTGCGGGCGCTGGCGCGACTGACCGGGCTGCCCCTGCCCTCGGGGAGCGAGGTCCTGCAGCTTGGCGCCGACGTCCCGGTCTGCCTTTCGGGCCGACCGTCGCGGATGACCGGGATCGGTGAGCATGTCACTCCCCTCCCGGCCCTGCCGCCCCTCGCCTGTGTCCTGGTGAACCCGCGCCTGCCGGTCCCGACGCCCCAGGTCTTTGCCAGGCTGACCGCGCGCGACACCCCGCCGCTGCCGGACCTTCCGTCCGCGGCCCTTGTCACCGCAAAGGCCTTTGCTGCCTGGCTTGCCGCCCATAGCCGCAACGATCTCATCGCTCCGGCACGCGAGGTCGCCCCGATCCTTGTCGATGTGCAGGCCGCGCTGGAGGCCACGCCCGGCTGCCTGCTTGCCCGGATGTCCGGCTCTGGCGGTACGCATTTCGCGCTTTTCGCCAGTTCCGAAGCGGCCCTCGGGGCCTCCCGGCCCTGCATGCCGCGCATCCCTTCTGGTGGATCGAGACCGGCCGGATCCTGGACTGACGCCCATCGCGGAAAGCCGGGAGTAGGGTGGGCGATCCGCCCACCGCCCGTTCAGAAATAGCTTCGGACCAGGGCCCCGGAAATCAGCGCCCAGCCGTCGGCCACGACGAAGAAGACCAACTTGAACGGCAAGGAGACGATGGCCGGAGGGACCATCATCATCCCCATCGACATCAGGATCGCCGCGACGACAAGGTCGATGATCAGGAACGGCAGGAAGATCATGAACCCGATCTCGAAGGCCCGCTGGATCTCGGACAAAAGGAACGACGGCACCAGCAACGACAGCGGCGCGTCCGTCGCCGTGATCGTCGCGGTTGACCGCAGGTCCTGCAACGTCTGCAGCGTCTCGGGATCGACTCTTGCGGCCATGAAGACCCGGAACGGCGCGATGGCCGCCTGCAGGCCCGGCCCCACCTCCAGCGTCCCGTTGGTCATCGGTTCGATGCCTCTCACCCAGGCCTCGGTGAAGACCGGGTCCATCACGTACCAGGTCAGGAACAGCGCCAGACTGATGATCAGCATGTTCGGCGGTGCCTGCTGCAGGCCCAGCGCCTGGCGCAGGATCGACAGCACCGTGACGATGAACGGAAAGCAGGTGACCATCACCGCCAGCCCCGGCACGATCGACAGGACGGTGATCAGCAGCAGCAGTTGCACCGACCGCAGCGACAGCGTCTGCCCCTCGCCGCCAAAGTCCAGCGTCATCTCTTGCGCAAGCGCCGGGCCAGCCAGCAGGACCAGCGCCAGGGACAGACCAAGGGCAAGCCTCACAGCCCGCCTCTCAGGTTGGCGACCTCGGTCAGCCGGACGGCAAGCTGTCCGGCATTCTCCCCCTCAAGCTCGGTCAGTTCCCCCCGCGCGATCAGGCGGTCGCCGACATAAAGCTCGACCGGATCATCGACCCTGCGGTCCAGTTGCAGGACGGCATCCTTCGACAGCCGCAAAAGGTCGCGGACCAGCGGGCGCGCGCGGCCCACCGAGATCGTGACCTCGATCGGGACCTGGGAGAACGGGTTGGTATCGGCAATGTCTTCCATTGGGTATCCTCAGGTGTTGAGGTTGAAGAAGGCGCGGACAGCGATGGCGATGTCGGTGGTGACCTGGCCAAGGTCGACCTTGGTCTCGGAGGACCCGAAACGGATGTAGACCTGGCCGTCGGGCATGGTCGGTTCCTCCTCGATCACCATCGGCAAGCCGGTTGCCTGGGTCACGAGGTCCTCGATCTGGCCGCGGACCGCCGGGTTCAGAACCAGGATCAGCGGCGCATCCGCCAGTTCCTCGGCCATCGGCATCACTGCCTCCAGCACGGTCGGCGCCAGGGATTCGCGCGCGACCTCGGGGAGAAGGCGGTTCACCATCTCCAGGATCAGCGGCTTGATGGACTGCAGGACATGGCTGCGGGCATCCTGGAAGGTGAAGGAAAGGCTTTGCAGGTTCCGCGCAAGGTCGGCCCGAATGCGCCCCTGATCGCCCTGCTGGGCGGCCACTGCATCATCCCAGCCGGCGGAATAGCCCTGTTCGAACGAAGCGACCTTGGCTTCCTCGACCGCAGCCGCCTCGACCAGAGGCTGCACCGACCCGTCAGCCGCCGCGGCAATATCGAAAACCTCAAGACGCAAGGCCGACATCAGGCACGCCCCTCTTCGGTTTCCATCCAGCCCCGCAGGATCTCGATCGACTCGGTCTGGCGCTGCTCGATCAGGCGGCGGAGGCGCGTTGCCGGATCCTCCTCGGGCACTTCACCCTCGCCGATTTCGCGCCGACTGCTGGCGAAAGCGCCATAGTCGAAGCCATCATCCACTTCGCCGTTCAAGGCGATGGCCCCCGCCCCCAGCGCCGACGGCAGCGCCAGCTGCGACTCGGGTGCCGGCAAGGCAGCCCGATTGGCCGAAGTCAGGACGGGCCGGATCACGAAAAGCCCAAGAAGCAGCACCACCAGGGCAAGGACTGCGGTCTGGATCATCGACATCACGTCGATCCGGCCCAGCGGCGGCAAGAGACTGGTGGTCGCCTCGGTCCCGGCGGGCAGCGGCAGCTCCTGGAACTCAAGCGATTTCAGCGTCAGCACATCGCCGCGCGCCTCATCAAGCCCCACGGCCGAGGCGACAAGCTCGCGCAGCGTGGCCAGCTCGTCTTCAGGCCGCGGTGCCCAGGTCCGGGTGCCGTCTTCGGCAACTGTCGCCACGCCGTCGACCATCACGGCCACCGTCATCCGCCGCACTCCGCCCGGGTTGCGCAGAATCTCGCGTTGGGTTTCCGAGACCTCGTAGTTCACCCGCTCGCGGGTTTCGGAGGTCTGGCTCTGGCCCTGGCCACCCGCAGCGGCATCGCCTTCCGGCAGATTCGAAGCCACCGTCACCGCACCACCCGGCTCGGTGCTGGATCCGCTGCGCTCTTCCGTCTCGGAGGAGATCGCGACCCTGCCCTGGGGATCGAACTTGCGCTCGGTGATCGCCTCACGCTCGGAGACAAGGTCGATGGAGACCTCGACAACCGCCTTGCCTGCGCCCACGCGGGCGGCCAGCAGACGCTCGACGTTGCCCTTGATCGCCGCGGCACGATCTGCCGCATCGCCGGCCGCGAAACCTTCCGACTCCTCTCCGCCGATCAGGCCCGCGACCGTGTCGATGATCTGCACCGAATCCGGCGCCATCCCGGCGACCGCGCTGGCCACCAGGTGGCGGATCGCGCGGGCCTGTGCCTCGCTGAGGCTGCCCGAGGCCGTGGTCAGCGTCACCGAGGCCGTGGCCTGCGATTCGGGCTGGAAGGCCCGGGTCGGGGCGCTGGCGATATGGACGCGCGCGGCCTTGACCTCGGGCATCGCCAGCAGCGTCCGGGCAATCTCGCCCTCTTTCGCGCGCCAGTAGGCGGCGTCGAACATCTGCGACGTGGTGCCAAAACCCGACAGAGAATCAAGGAGTTCATAGCCACCGCCACCCGCCGCAGGCAGTCCCTCGGACGCCAGCGCCATGCGCAGCGCATCGCGCTGGCTGACATCGACCAGGATCGAGTCGCCCTGAATCTCGTAGGCCACGCCGCGCTGGTCCAGCGCGGCCACGACTTCACCCGCCGCACCAGGCTCCAACCCTGCGTAAAGCAGACCCATTTCCGGCTGGCCGGCCATCCGGCTCAGGGCAAGCACTGCCGCGAACATGGCAAGTGTGGCCCCGACGACGATGACGCGGCGGCGCAGGTCAAGCTTGGTCCAGATGTCGATCACGTTCTGCAAGGCGATTCTCCGGGTCCGGCGGTTCTGCCGTGCGCCAAGCTTTCGCCGGTCGGACTTAACAATCGGTTAGTGACCTTTGGCTTATGGTTGCCTTGTCCCGAGAAACGGAGCGTGAACATGGCAAGTGCAGAAGCCGCAGTGGAAGAGCCGCCGAAGCAGCGGTCGAAAAAGCCGCTGCTGATCGGTCTGGTCCTGGCCCTGGCGCTGGGTGGCGGGGGCTTCTACGCCACGTTTTCCGGCCTGATCCTGGGGAAGGGCGAGGACCATGCGAAAGAAGAGCCTGTCCCCGGTCCGTTGACCGGCATTGCCTTCGTTCCGCTGGAAACCATCGTCATTTCCCTTGGCCCCGATTCGGGCAGCGAGCATCTGCGCTTCACCGCGCAGCTGGAGGTCGTCGACAGCGCTGCGGCGGATGTCACGACCCTGGCACCGCGCATCCTTGACGTGGTGAACAGCTACCTGCGCGCCATTGATACGGCCTCGATCGAAGATCCGCAGGCGATGGCGCGGCTGCGCGCGCAGATGCTGCGCCGGATCCAGGTTGTCACGGGCGAGGGCCGGGTGCGCGACCTTCTGATCACCGAATTCGTGCTGAACTAGGACGCAAATCATGGACCTGATCGCCGATATCCTTCTGATGGCAGGCTCTTTCGGAGCCGCGATCTACTGCTACGTGCTCTCGACCCGGCTGAAGAAGTTCACCACGCTGGAAACTGGAATGGGCGGGGCGATTGCGGTGCTGTCTGCCCAGGTCGACGACATGACCGTCGCGCTGGAGAAGGCTCGCGGGGCCGCGAACGGCTCGGCCGAAAGTCTCGAGGCGCTGACCGCGCGGGGCGAGGCGGTGGCGCGGAAGCTGGAGCTGCTGGTCGCCTCGTTGCATGACCTGCCCGACCCGAAGCGCGCCCCCGCCCGCCCGGTGGCCGAGGAGCCATTGGAAGAAGAGCGTCGTCTGCGCTTCGTGCGCCGTCGTGCCCCGCGCGATGAGCTGGAGCCCGCAGAATGAGCCGCCGCCGTCGCGCCGGGCACGGCGCACTTTTCGTTGTGGCCATGCTCTTTGCATCGTCAGGTGCCTTGCGTCTCGGCTCGGGCATCGGTGCGGCGCTTGCAAAGTCCGAGGAGGAAGCCGCCACGATCGAGGCCCCGGCAACCTGCGAGATGCCCAGCGCCCTGTCCGAAGCCCTGACCCTGCGCGAAGAGCGGGTCGCCGCACAGGAAGCGGCCTTGCAGGACCGGCTTGCCGCGCTCGCTCTGGCCGAGGCGGCGATTTCCAGGCGCCTGGAGGAGATGAAGGCCGTCGAAGCAGAGCTGAAGTCGACGCTCGCGCTGGCTGACGGGGCCGCCGAGGAGGACATCCAGAACCTGACGGCGGTCTACCAGGCGATGAAGCCCAAGGATGCGGCTGCGCTCTTCGAGACGATGGCGCCCGAATTCGCCGCCGGCTTCCTTGGCCGGATGCCACCCGAATCGGCGGCGGCGATCCTGTCGGGCATGTCCGCCGAGGCGGCCTATGGCGTCAGCGTCATCGTCGCCGGACGCAATGCCGGGGTCCCGAAAGAGTGACCTCGGTCAGAGAGTCTTAACCCACGCCCGCGATACTGGCCGGAACGCAACCCGACACAGGACATCAACATGCTCGGCTTCGTCGGTATCGCCGTCATCTTCGTCATGGTCTTCGGCGGCTACATGCTTGCCGGCGGCAAGATGGGCATCATCCTCAAAGCGCTGCCCTTCGAGATGATCATGATCGGCGGGGCCGCAGTCGGGGCATTCCTGATCTCGAACGACATGGCGGCGGTGAAGCACACGCTGAAGGACGTGGGAAAGGTCTTCAAGGGGCCAAGATGGAAGCCCGCCGACTACCGCGACCTGTTGTGCCTTCTGTTCGAACTGATCCGCCTGGCGCGCGCAAATCCGGTCGCGCTCGAGGAACATATCGAATCGCCCGGCACATCGGCGATCTTCGGCAAGTATCCCCGGATCCAGCACGACCACGAAGCGATGGACATCATCTGCGACACGATGCGCGCGGCGTCGATGAACTACGATGACCCCCACCAGGTCGAAGAGGTGCTGGACAAGCGGATGGAGGCGACGCTGAACCACGCGATGCACTCCAGCCATGCGCTGCAGACAATGGCGGACGGGCTTCCCGCTCTGGGGATCGTCGCGGCCGTGCTGGGCGTGATCAAGACGATGGGCTCGATCGACCAGCCGCCCGAAGTTCTGGGCAAGATGATCGGCGGCGCTCTGGTCGGAACCTTCCTCGTGTTCCTGGCCTACGGTCTTATGGGCCCTTTCGCCTCGCGCGTGAAGGCAGTGGTGGAAGAGGACAGCCACTTCTACCAGATGATCCGCGAGGTGCTGGTGGCCAACCTTCATCGCCACCCGGCCAACATCTGCATCGAGGTCGGTCGCCAGAACACTCCGCACCACCTCCGCCCCGGCTTCAGCGACCTGGAAGAGGCCATGCGCTCCCTCAAGCAGGATGCCGCATGATCCGCGCGCTGCTCTTGCTGCTGGCGCTCAGTGTCCAGGCGCAGGCCCAGACCGCCCGAGTCCTGTCCGGCGAGCATGGCGATTTCACCCGCCTGGTGATCGAGCTGCCTGCAGGAACAGAGTGGTCTGTCGGACGAACCCAGAACGGCTACGCATTCGCCGCACGGGACGGAAGCCAGCCCGACTACGATCTTTCGACCGTCTGGCAGCGGATACCGCGCGCCAGATTGGCGGATCTGATGGTCGATCCAACCAGCGGGGCGTTGTCTGTGGTCCTCGGGTGCGACTGCCATATCTTCCCGTTCGAATACGGGGACGGGATTGTCGTGCTGGACATCCGGGAAGGTCCTGCCCCGGAAGGCTCGGCCTTCGAGGCGGCGTTTGCTGCGACGACCGTCGCTCCCCCGGTTCCGGGTCCCGCGCGGGCCTATGAATGGCTCGCCGACCGCACCGCCAGTCCTGTCGCGGACTTCGCCCTGCCGCTGCCGCTTGATACGGGAACCGTGTCGCTGGAACCTCTGCGGGACGAGCTTCTGGAACAGATCGCCAAGGGTGCCGCAGACGGCGTCGTTGACATGAGGCTGCCCGGCAAGCCTTCGAAACAGCCCGCAGTCGACCATGCCGAGCTACCCTGGTCGCACATCAGGATCGGCGAGGCAGACGGCGTGACAGTGACCAACCCCGGAGCATTGATCGCCGAGAATGCAGTGCCGCCCTCTTGCGCGGACCCCAAGCTTGTCGACCTTGCCAGCTGGGGCGACGATCTTCTGCCGCACGATCTGCTGGTGGCAGCGCGCGCCGGCCTTTATGGCGAGTTCGACCTGCCCGACGACAGCTCTGTCCTGCGCTCGACGCGCCAGCTGCTGTATCTGGGCTTCGGGGTCGAGGCGCGTCAGCATCTTGACATGCTGGGTGACGGCTCCGCAAGCGACGCCGCCCCGCTTTACCGGTCGATGTCGCATCTGGTCGACGGCGAGACCGATCCCCTGTCTCCCTTCCTCGGAATGCTGGAGTGCGAGGGGCCGCCCGCGCTGTGGGCGGCACTGGCACGTGATCGCTTTCCTGCCGGGCCCGGGGTGAACCGCGACGCCATTCTTCAGGCCTTCCTGGCGCTGCCGGCCCATCAGCGGCGCCATCTCGGGCCCGCCCTGGCCGAGAGATTCCTTGCGCGCGACGATGCCGAAGCGGTTCGGATCATCCGTGACGCGATGGAGCGGTCACCGGACGTAGACCAGGGAACTGTCGCTCTCATCGATGCAAAGGCCAGCCTGCAGCAGGGAGATGCCGCCGCCGCGCAAGCTCATGCCGAGACGGCGGTGGCTCTGGATGGCGACCGTGCCGAAAATCTCGTCGCCCTTGTCGAAGCGCATTTTCACAAGCTGCAGCCGTTGGATCCGCAGATTGCGGAAGCCTTGAAGGCGATTCGCGGCGAAACCGAAGGCGGCGAGGTCGGCGCCAAGGTTGACCGGGCCATCGTGCTGGCGCTTGCCCTGTCGGACCAAGGCCAGGCTGCGTTCGATGCCGACCCCGCACCCTCATCGCTTTCGGATCTCTGGCGGGTCATCCAGGCCCGCGCTGCTGACGACGACTTCCTGCGCCAGGCCGTGCTGCCGATGGATGCGACCCGGCCAGAGGTTGCCGCGGACGTCGCGCTCGCGATCGCGGACCGATTGCTCGCACTGGCATTCCCGGACTCGGCGCTTGTCTGGCTTGGACCAGTTGTTGCGTCCGATCCGGTCGCGTTGCGCATGACGGCAGCAAAGGCACAGTTGAGCCGCCGTGATCCGGCGGCTGCCCTTGCGTTGCTGGACGGCATCACTGATCCCGAAGCCGAGGCGATGCGCGCCAGCGCGTTGCTGCTGCTGGGTGATCTTTCTGCGGCGCAGGTGGCACTCTCCAGGGCCGGGGACGGCGAAACCGCCTCCCGCGTCGGCCTGTGGGACGGCAACTGGTCCGGTCTGGCACCCGAGACGGCGGAACCTTGGCAGGCCATAGCCGATCTTGCCCAACCCTTGGCGGACGCTGAAACAACCGGCCTGCTTGGCCGCGGCAGTCTCTCGGTCGAGGCCAGTCTTGCCGCACGCGACGCGATCGATGCGCTCTTGGCCGAAGTGCCACCACCGACTGGCAACTGAGGCTGGTAACCAGCCAGAAAGATTCGCCCGCTAGTCTGAGAGGCGACCCTGGCAGAACGCGCGGGGTGGAGCGAGAAATGCCCCGCAGACGAATACTCATGACGCCGCCGACCGCAGCCCTGGCACTGCTTCTGACCGCTGTCCTGGCCCAGGGACGCGGCGATCCTTCGGACCTTTGCCTGCAAGCCGCCTCCGATGCCGCCGAACGGACCGGGGTGCCCTTTTCCGTCCTGCACGCGGTTTCCATGGTCGAGACAGGACGCGGCGGACGTCCCTGGCCCTGGACAGTGAATTTCGGTGGCGACGGCCGCTGGTTCGACAGCGCCGGAGAAGCCGAAGCAGAGGCGGCGGCGGCATTGCGGCAGGGGGCCACCAACGTTGATCTGGGCTGCTTCCAGTTGAACTATCGCTGGCACGCCGAGGGGTTCGCATCGGTTTCCGACATGCTCGACCCCGCGCAGAACGCCCTTTACGCTGCAGAGTACCTTTCCGACCACTTTGCGCAGACCGGTGACTGGGCCCTTGCTGCGGCAGCCTACCACTCCGCCACGCCCGAGTTCGCCACCGCATACCAGGCCAGGTTCGAGGCTGCCTACGCCCAACTGGAAGCCGGCGTGCCGCAGGCTGATGACCCAGGTCCCGGTCCATCCGAACGCGCGAACCGGTTTCCCCTGCTGGTCGCGGGATCGACCGGGTCAGGTGGCTCGCTTGTCCCGGCCAGTCCGGGCGGCGTTCGACTGATCGGGGCGCCGTAAGATGATCAAGGGATTTACCGCCGCAGTGTTCCGGCCGACGATCCTTCTGGCCATCGGCCTGATGGCGGTGATCGTGATGATGATCTTGCCTGTCCCGGCCTGGATGCTGGACCTTGGGCTGGCCGTTTCCTTCGCCCTGGCAATCCTGATGCTGACGGTGACGCTTTTCATCGACCGCCCGCTGGATTTCTCGGCCTTTCCGACCATCCTGCTTGCATCTCTCTTGCTGCGGCTTGCGCTGAATGTGTCGTCGACGAAGCTGATCATCGGACAGGGCCACACTGGAACGGATGCTGCCGGCCATGTGATCGAGGGGTTCGCCGAGTTCATCATGGGCGGCAGCCTGATCCTGGGCCTGGTGATCTTCATCGTTCTGCTGATCGTCAACTTCATCGTGATCACCAAGGGCGCCGGGCGGATGGCCGAGGTGGGCGCACGTTTTGCGCTGGACGGCATGCCGGGCCGCCAGCTTGCCATCGATTCCGACCTTTCCGCCGGGGCGATCGACCATGAGGAGGCAAAGCGGCGGCGCGAACAGGAATTGGCCGAGACGAACTTCTTCGGCTCGCTGGATGGCGCATCGAAGTTCGTGAAGGGCGATGCGATCGCGGGCCTGCTGATCACCACGCTGAACATCGTGGTCGGCCTCATCGTCGGCATCTTCGTCCACGAACTCGACACGGCCACGGCCTTCGAGACCTACACGATCCTGACGGTGGGCGATGGCCTCGTCAGTCAGATCCCGGCCGTCATCATCTCGGTCGCGGCGGCACTGCTGCTGGCCAAGGGCAGCCAGAAGGGCGCGGCAGATGTCTCGTTCTTTGCCCAGCTCGGTCGCTATCCCGGCGCGCTTGGCACCGTGGCCGCGCTGATGGCGCTGTTTGCACTTGTGCCTGGGATGCCGTTCCTCCCGTTCATGCTTGCCGCAGTCGGGCTTGGGACGATGACCTTCTTGCAGTCCCGCCGTGCGTCCGCGCCAAAGGTCCTGCCCCCCGCAACCCTGGACGCGCCGAAACCGCGTTCGATCGGCGATGTGCTCGATTTCGACGACATCCACATCGAATTCGCGCCGAACCTGGTGTCGATGGTGCTGGACCCGGCAACCGGACTCGACAGCCGGATCGCCAACATGCGCAACCATGTGGCGACCGCGTATGGCTTCATCCTGCCCGAGATCCGCCTGACCGACGAAAGCGCGCTGTCTCCGGGGCAGTACCGCATCCGGTTGCAGGGCGTCGAGCGCGTCTCCGATCGGCTTTTTCCCGACCGGGTCCTGGTCCTGCTGAACGACGGCGTTCCGGCGCCGGACGGGCTGGACGCGCGCGAGCCGGTCTATGGCGCCCCTGCCCGCTGGATCAATCCAGACCAGCAGGAGGATGCGGCACTGTCCGGCCTGACCGTCGTGTCTCCGACCGAAGTTCTGGCGACCCACCTCCTGGAAGTGCTGAAGTCGAACCTGGCGCGGCTTCTCACCTTGCGCGGGCTGCGCCGCCTGCTTGACGAGTTCGTCAAGTTGTCGGACCCGATCCGTGCCGAAGCGAACCGGCGGCTCCTGGACGAGCTGATCCCGGACAAGGTGCCGGTCGATCTGCTTCATGCCGTCCTGCGGCTGCTGCTGGACGAACGGGTCTCGATCCGCAACCTGCCGCTGATCCTGGAATCGGTGGCCGAAGCGCGGCAATTCGGCACGCCCGAGGCGATCTGCGAACACGTGCGCCAGCGTCTGGGCTTCCAGATCATCGCCGAACTGAAGCGCCCGGATGGTTCGGTTCCGCTGATCCAGCTGGCTCCGGACTGGGAAAGGACCTTCTCGACCTATCAGATCGACAGCGACCGCGGCCAGCGCGACGTCGCCCTGCCGCCGGAAATCTTCGCCCGGCTGGCCAACGGGCTGACGGAACGGGCCAATCGCGCGGCCGAAGGCGGGGTCTACCCGGCGCTCGTCACCTCGGTCGGGCGTCGGCGCTTCCTGCGGACGGTGGTCCATGCCAAGGGACTGCACATGCCCGTCCTGTCCTACGAGGAGATCGGGACCGATGCCCGACCGGCCCTGATCGGCCAGGTGCCGGCGTGAACCAGATCATCGCCGACCTCTCGGGACTGCTGGGCCTGGCCGAGAGCCTCGCCTGGGCGACGGCGTTGGCCTTTGTCCGGATCGGTGCGGTGGTCGCGCTGATGCCGGGCTTCGGCGATCCTGCCGTCCCGCAGCGCATCAAGCTTGCCCTTGTGGTCTGCCTGACCCTGGTGGT